>CALWBC010000137.1 GCA_944375755.1 uncultured Mediterraneibacter sp.
ATAAAAGTACTGCATCAGATCATGGACTGGAATGAGGATGTCAGCCAGGAAGTGAGCGATACGCTATCCGCCCATCACATCTGTATGATCAATGTGATGGGTAGCCCCGGCGCAGGCAAGACAAGCCTGATCACTTCTCTGATCGGACGGCTCAGGGAGCGGTTCCGCATCGGAGTCATTGAAGGCGACATCGCCGGACAGATAGACGCTGACCGGATCGCCGCGCTGGATGTTCCGACGGTCCAGCTCAACACAGACGGCGCCTGCCACATCGAGGCCATGAGTATTCAGAACATTCTTCCCTGTCTTCCTATTGATGATCTGGATCTCATTTTTGTGGAAAATATCGGAAACCTTGTCTGCCCCGCCGAGTTCCGGATCGGGGAATCGCTTCGCATTACAATCCTGAGCATTCCGGAAGGAGACGACAAGGTGGAAAAATATCCTCTCATGTTCACGGACACAGACTGTCTGGTACTGAACAAATATGATATGATGCCTTATTTTGACTTCGATGAACAGCGTATTATCGACAACTACGGCACCGTTAATCCCGACGCGCCTCTGTTCCGGGTCAGCAGCCGCACCGGAGACGGTCTCACGGAACTGGCGGATTTCATTGCGGATCATATAAAGGGCGTATCATATAAAAGCGAATAATATAAAAAGGACTGATTGGAAATATGAATCCGAAAGAAAACAGTCAGCCGCAGTATCAGGATTCGTGTTCTTCCGTAACCGGGAACCATGACACACTGCGGATTCATCTGAATATAGAAGGAATCGTACAGGGGGTGGGCTTCCGCCCCTTTCTGCATCGTCTCGCCAGGCGGTTTGATATCCGCGGATGGGTGCGCAACACTTCTTCCGGACTGGAGGGAAGCCTGGAAGGAGCACCTGACAGCCTGGAGCATTTTCTGGAGGAACTGGGAACTTCTCCTCCGCCCATGGCGGTCATAGACAGAATTGATACGAAACAGGAATGGGACGGTACTCACTTCCGCGATTTCGTCATTCTGAAAAGTCATGAAAACAGCGGACATACTCTTGTTTCCCCGGATATTGCCGTCTGCCCGGAATGCCGGCGTGAGCTTGCTGATCCCTCAGACCGGCGGTATCGCTATCCCTTCATCAACTGTACGAACTGCGGCCCCCGGTACACGATCATCCGTTCACTTCCCTACGACCGCCCCCGGACAGTCATGGATGAGTTTACCATGTGTGAGGATTGCGAAAAAGAATACCACGATATCAATGACCGGCGGTATCACGCCCAGCCCGACTGCTGTCCAAAGTGCGGCCCGGAAATTTTCTTTATTGAAAGCAGCAAATCGGAAACTGCGGAGCTGCAGAACGAGCTTCAGACGAATCTTCAGATAGAGGCAGATTCTACATCTTTCCCTCAGTGTCCGAAAGGAGAAGGCGCTCTGCAGGCCGCCCAGCAGCTGCTCGCCAGCGGGGGAATTCTGGCGGTGAAAGGTATCGGCGGCATTCATCTGGCCTGTGACGCCCGAAACGCTTCTGCCGTACAGCGTCTTCGCCGCCGCAAGAATCGGGCCGGAAAGCCCCTTGCAGTTATGGCTCGCTGCACGGATACCGTTCGAAAGATCTGCCGGCTTTCCGCGGCAGAAGAACGAATCCTCACAAGTCCCGCTCATCCGATCGTACTGCTCTCCAAACAGAACCGGGATCTGCTTCCTGACTTGAGTTTCAGCGCACGCCTTGGAGTCATGCTTCCCTACACACCGCTTCATATTCTTCTCGTGGACGGGACATACGGCGGGCCGGATCTGCTCGTAATGACAAGCGGAAATGTCAAAGGCTGCCCCGTAATTACGGAGAACGAAGAGGCGCTGAGAAGCTTAAAAGGCGTCGCTGACGGATTTCTTCTGCACAATCGCAAAATCCAGAACCGCTGCGACGACTCTCTGGTAACCGAATGGAAAGGTCAGCCCTGGTTTCTCAGAAGAAGCAGAGGTTACGCCCCCGCGCCGGTCCGCCTGAACCTTCCTTCATCGCATTCAGCAGAAAAAGCAGAAAACGCGGCCGGAATCTTCGCCATGGGCGCGGAGCAGAAAGCCTCTTTCGCGCTCGGCCGGGATGACGAGATCTTCCTCAGCCCCCACATCGGCGACCTGAAAAACGCGGAAACTTTTTCTCACTACACGGGAGCGCTTCAGACATACACCGATCTGTTTCGTCTGAAACCATCCCTCTATGTATGCGATCTGCATCCGGATTACCTCTCTTCCAGGGAAGCTGTCCGGCGCGCCGAAAAAACTCAGGTGCCGCTGATCCGCGTCCAGCACCACTGGGCTCACATGGCATCCTGCATGGCGGACAATCAGCTCGATACCCCCTGCTTTGGCATCATCTGGGACGGCACGGGACTGGGAGCGGACGGTTCCATCTGGGGCGGAGAATTTTTAAAGGGAGATTATGAAACCTTCACAAGAGTCGGATCCATTCGCCCGGTTCCGCTCATCGGCGGAGACCGTGCCGTACAGGAGATCGGACGTATCGCTCTTGCTATGGCAGCGGACACGGAAGCGGAAAGCTGCTTCCATATCCCGCTTCCGGAGGAAAAATGCCGGATGCTCCTGCCCCTGCTTGACTCCCCGCTCTCCCCGAAGGCCAGCAGCATCGGACGGCTTTTCGATGGAGTGTGCTCCCTGATTACAGGAAGAGCCGAAGCGGACTACGAAGGTGAGGGAGCAGCTCTTCTGGAATCACTCTCCCCGGTGGAGACGCCGGATGAACTGGCGAGTCCTCTGGCTGATTTCATTTATCCGATTCATTTTTATGATGAGAATTCCCCCGAAAAAGGCATTCTCCGAATCTTCGATACCCGTCCTGTCGTCAGCGGAATTCTTCGTGACCTGGAAACACACGCTGCCGATGGGATTTTCCCTGATCCGGAAAGGAATACGGACAACCGCGAATCAGGACCGGCGGATCAGATAAACGGAACAAATGGGGATATTGCCCTTCGTTTCATGTGCACCTTGTGTCAGATGGCGCTGGAACAGTGCATCGCACTGAATCCGGAGAAACTTCCGGTTGTACTCTCAGGAGGAGTATTCCAGAACCGTTTTCTACTGTCAGGCATTTCAGCACTTTTACAGGAAAACGGATTCACTGTCTATACCCACAGACAGGTGTCCACAAATGACGAAGGTCTCTGCCTCGGACAACTCGCCATTGCCCGAAAGCAGCGGATACCGGCCGAAAAGGAAAGGAGAAACTATTATGTGTCTGGCTATGCCAATGAAAATCAAAACGATCAGCGGACATTCCGCCGAGTGTGAAGCCAAAGGCCTCACCCAGTCAGTCCGTATTGATTTCATAAAAGATGCCGAACCCGGCGATTATGTCATGGTACACGCCGGTTTCGCCATTGAAAAAATGTCGGAAAAAGAAGCTCTTGAAAACATGGAACTCTTAGAGGAGATCAGAAATGCTCTGTGACAGTTATTTTAAAAATCCAAAAGACGTACCGCTTCTTCTGCAAAAGATGGAGGAAAATATCAGAAACTCCGGTCCCGTTCGGCTGATGGAGATCTGCGGAACCCACACCATGGCGATTGCCCGAAGCGGCATCCGCAGCATTCTTCCAAAAGGAGTCACCCTCTTATCCGGACCCGGCTGTCCGGTCTGTGTCACACCGGCAAATGTGATTGACATGATACTGGATCTGTCCACGCAGCCCGGAATTCTCATTGCCAGCTACGGCGATCTGCTTCGGGTTCCCGGTTCCAGACAGGGGGACAGCCTGCTCGCCCGGCGTGCTTCCGGCGCAAATGTAGCTTCCGTGTACTCTCCCGCCGATGCAGTCCGGATCGCCCGGGAACACCCTGAAACAGAAGTGATCTTCCTTGGCGTCGGCTTCGAGACCACTGCTCCCGGAACAGCCGCATGCATCACAGAAGCAGCGACTGAGAATCTTTCGAACTTCTCTGTTTTGTGCATGCTCAAAAAAACCGAACCGGCTCTCCGAACGCTGATTGAAGCAGATGATTTCTCGGTGGATGGATTTCTCTGTCCCGGGCATGTAGCTGCCATTATCGGATCGGAAAGTTTTTTATTTCTTCCGAAAGAATATCATCTTCCGGGAATAGTAAGCGGCTTTGAAGCCGGGGATCTTCTGTATTCCATCCTTCAGCTTACGGAAATGATTGCAGAAAAGGCCCCTGCACTTCGAAACGAATACACCCGGCTCGTCCGGCCAAACGGGAATCCCGCGGCTCTCGCTCTGATGGAACAGGTATTCACATCCGCACCGTCCGACTGGCGGGGGCTGGGACATATCGCCGCCAGCGGCTTTGCGATCCGTGAAAAATATGCCCGGTGGGATGCAGCGAAAAAGTTCTCCCTCAGCCCCGGACTGGCGGTGGAAATCCCCGGGTGCCGTTGTGCCCAGGTTATCCGCGGCGTGCTCGCTCCGTCAGACTGCCCTCTCTTCGGCAAAGTATGTACGCCGGACAATCCGGTAGGACCCTGCATGGTATCCGGAGAAGGAGCCTGCGCGGCAGCACATGCGTATGGGAATTGAACTGTTACCGAATATGTTTGTATTTTCTTGAATATCCTAAATCATTATGTTATATTATGAATAGAGAAGGGAAACCAAAAACGGCTACCCTCAAATAATGTAAACTGTTATTTACTAACAGCCGTCAACTATTCGCAGTAGTTGGCGGCTATTCTTTGTCCTTGAAAATCTGATAACACAGACCAACAAGGGCAACAATGAATATACAAAGCTGAATCAAATCAGAATAAGTAACATTCATCAGCATCGCCCTCCTTTCCTTCGTCCGGAGGGTCTGCCCCTCCGATCATTCAGAGGGTAAGCCGCCTGGTTTTGGTTTCCTTGCATATATATTATCACAAGAAAGACACAGCTACAATCTTGCAATGTTAATAGGAGGAATCTCAGATGGAAAACAGGATCACACTTGACTACGGAAGCGGCGGGCTCAAAACCTCGGAGCTTATCGAATCCATGCTTCTGCCCGCATTTGACAATCCCGCGCTGAACCAGCTAGGCGACGGCGCGGTTCTTGAAGGGAGCTCCGCCCTCGTATTCTCCACGGACAGTTTCGTGGTATCCCCGTGGGAATTTCCCGGCGGGGACATCGGTAAGCTCTCTGTCTGCGGCACGGTCAATGATCTGTGTATGGCAGGCGGTCTCCCGAAATACTTAAGCCTGTCCTTCATTCTGGAAGAAGGCTTTTCCTTCTCTGACCTGAAGCAGATCATCGCTTCCATCGCAGAAGAGGCGAAAACCGCCGGCGTCTCCATCGTAACAGGGGATACCAAGGTTGTAGAAGCAGGGAAGGGAGACGGCATCTATATCAACACCGCAGGCATCGGATTCCGCCGCGCGGTTCTCCCCGGAAGAAATGCGATCCGACCGGGAGACGCTGTACTGCTAAGCGGAAGCGCAGGATGTCACGGCGCAGCTGTCATGATGGCAAGAAACGGTCTCCTTCAGCCCGGAAGCCCGCTCGTTTCCGACTGCATGCCCCTTCACCGGATATCCGGCGCTGTACTTGAAAACCCGGACAGCATCCGCATCCTGCGGGATCCCACCCGGGGAGGCATTGCCACGACATTAAACGAATTCACAGATGGAATGCCCTTCTGTATCGAACTCGATGAATCCTCCATCCCGGTGGAGCCCGCCGTGGAGGCAGCCTGCGATATTCTGGGACTCGATCCCCTCTACTGCGCCTGCGAAGGACGAATGCTCGTTGTCTGCGCTCCTTCCCGTGCCAACGACCTAATCGCTGCCATGCGCTCCGTTCCCGGCGGAGAGAACGCCGCCCGAATCGGCACCGTCACAGAAGAACTCCCCGGAAAAGTTCTCCTGAAAACTCCGATTGGCGGCAGAAGAATCCTCCCCCGCCTCACCGGAATGCAGCTCCCGAGGATATGCTGAACCAATCCACACATGCAGGGAAATAACCGAAAAACGCTGTTATAAGCTTGCTTATATAAAGCGTTTTCCGGTTATTTTCATATATGGCGGATACCATACAGTGAGCTCCGCCCCGGCAGGGCGAACAGCTGCATGTGTGGATGGACGTCATTCTGATTTTTCTGACGGAAACAAAATATGCAAGCGAAAGGTTTTCGACTTGCTGACGTTCAAAATCAGTACCGGAACATTAAAAATGTCCCCTTTGTCAGTTGCCTTCCGACCGCTTTTCCCCATTTGAAATCCTGCATTTTTCTGCCGGGAACCGTCCGACTGGAACGATTTCTGCCGATTGGATGAAGCCGGGGAAGAAGGAAATGTATAAGCCATACAATCTGGAGCAGGAGTGTATGAAAAGCCTTCGTTCCAGATGTTAAAAAGCGACAGATGAAGTGCCTTT
>CALWBC010000138.1 GCA_944375755.1 uncultured Mediterraneibacter sp.
GTCACAAACAGATCATCCTCCCCCTCATACGCCTCCATCACTGTGGAAGACAGAGAGGTTGCAACGTCCACCTCACCGGCTTCGTAGGCATTTGCCATTGACTGCGTATCATCGAAGAACCGATAGGTGATCCGGTCGAGATTCACGGCGTCTTTGTTCCAGTAGTTCTCGTTTTTCTCAAGGACAAAATACTGATCCGCCACGTATTCTTTCAAATAATAAGGACCATTGGCAAGGCTGGTCTCCGGGTTTCTGTCCCATCCGCTGTCCACAGAATCCGCATTTTCGGTGCTGGACGGTGTGTAAACCGGGAGCCGCAGAAGATCCAGGAAATAAACGCAGGGTTCTTCCAGGCGAAAGATCAGCGTATAATCATCCGGCGCCTCCACTCCCAGAGAATCCATCTCTGCTTCTCCGTTATAGATCTCCTCCGCATTTTCAATGGGAAAAAGATAATTGGCATATCCGCTTCCGGATGCAGGATCCAGAGCGCGGGTGATCGTGTTCAGAAAATCCGCCGATGTCACCGGACTTCCATCCGACCAGAGCGCATCCTGCCGAAGATGGAATGTCCATTCCGTATTCTCCTCGTTCACCTCATAGCTCTCTGCCGCGCGGTATTCGATCTCACCGTTCTCATCGTAAGTAAGCAGCTCGTCCAGAGCGCTTACAGAATATGCCAGATAGGTAAGCGCAATCGAACCTGCGGGATCCATGGATCCCGTGTCACTGCTGATCGCCACTGTGATTTCCTTTTCATCTTCGTTTCCGCTGCCTGCCGGGCTGGCCGTTACACATCCTGACAGAAACAAAGTACAGCTTAACATCAATGCAGCAGCCGCTGCCGTCATTCTTTTCCTCATGTATCTCTCCTTAAGTCTTCTGTTCATTTACTACCGGAATCGTTCTCCCGATCCATTTCCCGTAAACAGGAATGTTGTTGTTTTATATCTGGGACGTCATCTTATACCCTTCTGTTCTGCGTCCGCTGTGTTTCTCAGAGTATAAAAAGCACGCAGTCTCCCTGCTGCCAAACCGGTACGCTTCCGGAACCTCATGCCGGCAGCATTCCAGCGCATAACCGCACTGCGGGGCAAATAAACAGCCAGCGTGCTCTGTCTGTATATCCGTGCTATTTTCCAGAAGGGGAGCTGCTTTGATTTTCACAGCACGCAGCGGATCCGGTTCCGGCACTGCTTCAATCAGCTGCTTTGTATAAGGATGCCACGGATCAGAACAGACTTCTTTTGTCCTTCCCGTCTCCACGATCTGTCCTCTGTACATCACTGCAACCTTCGTGCTGATCCTTCTCACTACATGAATGTCATGGGATATAAACAGGCAGGAAATCCCCCGCTCTTTCTGAATTTCAAGCAGCAGCTTCAGGATCTGCTCCTGTGTCGTTGCATCCAGTGAAGAGAGGGCTTCGTCACAGATCAGAAGCTCCGGCCCCACGATCAGTGCTCTGGCGATCCCGATCCTCTGGCGCTGTCCTCCGGAGAAAGCATCCGGATACCGGTCCAGATCCCCTTCTTTTAAACCTGTAAGCTCCAGCATTTCTCTGATCTTAAGTTCAATCTTCTCCTCATCCGGCTTCCGCACTCCGTATTTTCTCCGCAGATGCGGCAGAAGCGCTTCCCGGAGAGTCTGCCTCACCGTAAGGCATGGATTTAAGGATGAGTAAGGATCCTGAAACACCATCTGGATCTTCCCCTCGCATTCCGTTTTCCTGAGTCTTTCATCCAGTAATTTTCCCTGATAATGCAGCTCTCCTTCATCTGCTTTCAGTATGCCGGACAGGATACGGGCAAGGGTCGTCTTCCCGCTGCCGCTCTCTCCTACAAGAGCAAAGACTTCCCCTCCATACAGATCCACAGAGACATCCCGCACGCCTTCCCGGCTGTCAAACGCCTTTGTTACATGACTGACACTGACAAGCGGGATCCTGTCTTCTTCTCCGGATGTCTTTTTTCCCCCATGCCGGTCCCTGTTCTCAATGCTTCCTTTTGCATCCCGGAGCAGCTGTCTTGTATATTCTTCCTGCGGGTCATAAAAGATGTCCTCCGCAGTTCCGTTCTCCACAATCTTTCCCCTGTGCATCACGTAGATACGGCTGCACATTGCCGCAGTCACTCCCATATCGTGACTGACAAGAAGAAGAGATGTACCTGTCTCGCGGACAATACTCTTCAGAAGAAGAAGGATCTGGGCCTGGACTGCCGCATCCAGAGATGTGGTCGGCTCGTCCGCGATAATTACGTCCGGTTCGCATGCCAGCGCTATGGCGATCACCACTCTCTGGCGCATCCCGCCCGAGAGTTCAAACGGATACTGCCGCATACGGAGCTTCACATTCCGGATTCCCACCCGATTAAGCAGTTCTTCTGCCCGGATCTGCGCCTCTTTCCTGGTGCATTTTTTCCGCATACGGATCGTCTCAGTCATCTGTCGCCCGATCCTGACAGAAGGATTCAGGCAGCTCAGAGAATCCTGAAAAATCATGGCAATATTCTTTCCCGGTGCGGAAGGGCTTCCGCTGACAAGAATGGAATCCGATTTCACCGATGCCTTATCCCCCAGAAGCCCCATCACCGCAAGCATGGCAGTGCTTTTTCCTGATCCGGATTCCCCGACGATTCCGACAACCTCACCTTTTTCCACATAAAAACTGAGCCCGTGCAGGATTTCGGGCGTCCCCGCACTGTAGTCTCCTGTCAAATACCTTACGCTCAGTCCCTGTACATCCAGCGCCCTCATCTGTTTCCACCTCTCCTGCTTCCGGTTTTCTCCTCAATCGCTGTGCCGACCATATTGAGGGCAAGTATCATAACACACAGAACAACAAGGGGGCAGATCATCTGATATGGGTAAAGGATCATCTGGCTCCTCGCCTCCTGAATAATCGTCCCAAGGCTTGCCGCCGGAGCCGAAAGCCCGACCCCCAGAAAACTTAAGAATGCTTCTGTAAATATTGCCTGAGGTACAAGAAAGATCAGATTCACAATAACCGGTCCCGCCGCATTGGGGAGAAGGTGCCTGACCAGAATACGCATCGGAGAGATTCCTTCCATCCGCGCTGCTTCCGCATATTCCGACTTCTTCAGGCTGACGATCTCACCCCGGACGATCCGCGCCATGCCGATCCATCCCGCCACACACAGTCCGAGAATCATGCTGCCCACGCCGGAGCCCATAACCAGCGTAATCAGGATCACATAAAGCATGGACGGAATTGCAGAAATAATATCCGCGATCCGCATCAGAACCATATCCAGTTTCTTCCCTGCATATCCGGATATCGCACCGTAGATCACGCCGATCACTCCGTTGATCAGGGTGCTGGAAATACCGATCACCAGGCTGAGCCCGGCGCCGTACCATACGCGGGCGAACAGATCCCGCCCGAACCGGTCCGTTCCGAACCAGTGAACCGCTGAGATCGCCTGGTTCTGAATCTGCGCATTCTGTTCCGAGTAGGACCAGGGCCAGAAAAGCGGTACGGCAATGGCAAGGATCATCCAGACAAAAAGAATCACGCAGCCTGCTGCCGCCATTTTGCTGCCGCCTGTATAGCGCTCCCACAGCCCGGCAGCTCTTCCCGGTATATGCAGTTTTCCTGATTTCCTGTTGCCTGCCTGCAGCTCTTCCATATTACAGTGTCTCCTCTCTGTAGGCCCTGCGCGTTGCGGGATCCAGCCATGCGCACAACAGATCCGTAATCAGATTCACAGCGATCACAACCGCTCCCATAAACACAGTCAGCCCCAGAATCAGTGTGTAATCCCGGTTCGTAATCGAGCCTACAAACTCTCTTCCAAGTCCGGGTATCGTAAATATACTCTCAATAACAAAACTTCCGGTGAGCAGGGACGCCGACGCAGGCCCCACATAATTCAGCACCGGAAGATAGGCGTTTTTCAACGCATGAGTCAGAATCGTTCTTCCCCTGTTCATCCCCTTTGCCCGGGCAAACAGGACGTAGTCTTTCCCCATCTCGGCCTGAAGCGCGCTCCCCGACAGTCGGGAAATCACAGCCGCAGGATACAGGGAAAGAGCTGTCACCGGGAGCACGTAGTGAAGCGGTGATAA
>CALWBC010000139.1 GCA_944375755.1 uncultured Mediterraneibacter sp.
GATGACCTTCGGCGGATTTTCAGGGTAGCGGTTGGCGAAATATCCCTGTACGGCGCCGGCCAGAGACCCGACTCCTGCCTGGATAAACACATGAGTCGGACGTTCGCAGCCGTAATCATGGAGCTGCTCATCGGCTTCCATGGCCATGGTTCCGTAACCCTGCATGATCCAGGAAGGGATCTTCTCATAGCCGTCCCATGCCGTATCCTGCACCATGACGCCGTTTTCTGTCTTTTCCGCCATGGCGTTTGCCATGCGGACGCATTCATCATAATTGTAATCCTCGATGGTTGCCTGCGCGCCTTCCGCCAGGATATTCTTCAGTCTTGTCTGTGTGCTTCCTTTGGGCATCAGCACAACCGCTTTCTGTCTCAGCTTGTTGGCTGCCCAGGCAACTCCGCGGCCGTGATTTCCATCTGTGGCGGTGAAGAATGTTGCCTGGCCGAATTCTTCCCTGAGAGCATCGGATGTGAGCACGTTATAAGGGAGCTCTGACACATCTTTCCCTGTCTGTTCTGCTATGTATCTCGCCATGGCGAAGGAACCGCCGAGAACTTTAAACGCATTCAGGCCGAACCGGTAGGACTCATCCTTCACATAGACTTCTCCAAGTCCAAGCCGGCCTGCCATATGGTCAAGCTTTGCCAGCGGCGTGACGCTGTATTGAGGAAAGCTTTCATGGAAAGCGCGAGCTTTTTTGACTTCATCAATTCCCATGATTTTCAGATTGGCATCATCAGTCTTCGGCATGTTGTTTACTGCCCATTTGATTGTTTCCATTGCGGAACCTCCTTATTTAATATATGTCTGTTCTGGTTATTCACCCTTTGTCCATATAACTGTAAAGTGTAAATTTTGAAATTCCCAGAAGGGAAGAGACTTTGTCGCCGGATTTGGTGATGAGAAACGCACCGGCGTTATTAAGGTACTGAACAACTGCCACTTTGTCGTCTTTGTTCATCAGCGCGACCGGTTTTCCAACCTTGGCAATGGCCTGCTCAATGAGCATGTCCAGAAGTTCGGTTACATTGTGGGTGATTTTCTGCGGCGGTTCGGATGTGTCCGCCTCGGGACCGCTTTCCGGTTCCGTGCTGATCAGGCCGCGGATCAGATTTTCCGCTCCGAGCAGTGCGGTAATATCATAATTCATGGAAAAAATATACCGGATTCTGCCCTCGTCATCCCGGATGTAAAGCGTGCTGGATTTCAGGATCCTTCCATCTTCCGTTTTTGTAAGATAAGCAAGTCTGTCGTGGATTTTACCGGGATCAGACCGGAGCGTTTCAAGAACGATCCCCGACGGGCCGTCACCTGTATGGCGGTTTGACACGTGTCCGTTCTCAATATAGACAATCGACTGTTCCAGCCCCCTGCAGGACAGATCGTGAATGACAACTTCGCAGGATGTGCCGAACTGTGCGGCCAGTCCGTGCGCAAGCTGTTTAAGAAAATCAAGCGTCTGGTTCATTTCTTCACCTGCCTTTTTAACTTTGTGAATTCGTGTAAAAAAGCTGCTTTTTTTGTCTCTCTAACCCCATCATAGCATAAAAAAACAGAGAGTCAATAGTTTTTCTAAAAATTTTTTAGGTAATCTAAAAATTTTTGAGAGATTTTGTTGCATTTATATATTATTAATGTTATTCTATAATCAATGTAGGGGCTTAGTGTACGATTTGCACAGAAATTTCCGGTGTTGCGTCTGAGCCTGTGTGTGAAAAATTCATAAAGAAGGAGAAGAAGATATGCTTGTTTTAGGAAATGGAAGAGTGATCACAAGAAATTCGGACCAGCCGTTGATCGAGAACGGGGCAGTGGCGATTGACGGTACGGTGATCAGCAGAGTCGGCGGTACGGATGAACTGCGCGCGGCATATCCGCAGGCTGAGTACATTGACGCGAAAGGCGGCCTGATTATGCCTGCTTTCATCAATGTGCATGAACATATTTACAGCGCGTTCGCAAGGGGGCTTTCTGTAAAGGGCTATAATCCGAAAGGTTTTCTGGATATACTGGACGGAATGTGGTGGACAATTGACCGGAATCTTACATTGCATGATACTTATCTGAGCGCAATGGCGACCTATATAGATTCGATTAAAAACGGTGTGACAACAGTGTTTGACCATCATGCGAGTTTTGGCTCTGTGGAAGGCTCCCTTTTTGAAATCGAGAAGGCGGCAAAGGAGACGGGGGTGCGGTCCTGCCTGTGCTATGAGATTTCCGATCGTGACGGAAAGGGCAAGGCGAAAGCAGCTGTTATGGAAAACGCGGAATTTATCCGTCATGCGCAGAAAGATGATACCGGCATGATCGCGGGCATGATGGGAATGCACGCGCAGTTTACCATTTCGGATGAGACGTTTGAACTGGCGGCGGCAAACAAACCTGACGGAACAGGGTATCATATTCACGTGGCGGAGGGAATCGAGGATCTGCATCACTGCCTGAAGCATTACGGCAAGCGCATCATCGACCGTCTGATGGATCACGGTATCCTGGGAGAGAAGACGCTGCTCGGTCACTGCATTTACATCAATCCACATGAGACGGATCTGATTAAAGATACGGACACTATGGTTGTTCACAATCCGGAGTCAAATATGGGCAATGCCTGCGGATGCCCGCCCACCATGGAACTGGTGCACAGGGGAATCCTGACCGGACTTGGAACGGACGGCTATACGCATGATATGATGGAGTCCTTCAAAGTGGCGAATGTGCTGCACAAGCATCATCTCTGTGATCCGAACGCGGCGTGGGCGGAAGTGCCTCAGATGCTGTTTGAGAATAACGCGAAGATCGCGGGGAGATATTTCAAACCGGAGCTGGGAGTGCTGAAAGAAGGAGCGGCGGCTGATGTGATTATCGTGGATTACGATCCGCTTACGCCTTTGAACGCGGGCAATATCAACGGACATCTGGTATTTGGCGTGACCGGCCATGATGTGGTGACCACTGTGGCGAATGGAAAGGTTCTGATGAAAGACAGACGTCTTACACAGATCGATGAAGCAAAAGTCATGGCTGACTGCAGACAGGCGGCAGCGGAACTGGCGGACCGCATCAACAGCCGGTAGGAGAAAACGGAGGGCAGGAGAAATGAGTGATACGACCAAAATAAGAAAAGATAACAGTGAATTGTTTAAGTGGGACGGCAATCCGACCTTCGGGCAGATCCTTCCGCTGGCAGCGCAGCACGTGCTGGCGGCTGTAGTCGGATGTGTAACTCCGGCCATTCTGGTGGCAAATGCGGCGAACAACGCCGGCGGAAATGTGGACATGGGACTTCTGATTCAGGTGTCGCTTGTATTCGCCGCACTTTCCACGCTGCTGCAGCTGTATGCGCAGAAGATTAAACTGGGATCAGGACTCCCGGTTATTATCGGCGTGAGTTTCGCCTACGTTCCGACCATGACTGCGATAGCAGCCCAGGCAAAGGATGTCAATACCATTTTCGGCGCCATGATCATCGGCGGCGTGGTTGCGATTCTGGTCGGCCTTTTTATCCGGCAGATCAGAAGGGTGTTCCCGCCTCTCGTAATCGGAACCGTAATTCTCGCCATCGGACTTTCCCTTTACAGCACGGCTGTCAACTATATGGCGGGAAATTCTTCCAATACATACGAAGTCATCGTGGAGCAGCAGGGCAAGACAGAGGCGCTTGTATACGGTTCCTGGCAGAACTGGCTGGTTGCCTTTATCACACTGGGAATCGTGGTAATTCTGAATCATTATGGGAAAGGTCTTTTTAAACTGGCCTCCATCCTGATCGGACTTCTCTGCGGATATGTGGTCGCCCTGTTCTTCGGTATGGTGGATTTCTCCGCGCTTTCCTCAGCGGGATGGTTTCAGGTTCCGATGCCTCTGGCGTTTGGCGTAAAGTTTGATATTTCGGCGATCATTCCGCTGGGGATCCTTTTCCTGGTCAATTCGATTCAGGCAATGGGAGATTTCTCAGCCACTACAACAGGCGGTATGGACCGTCTCCCCACGGATGACGAGTTAAACGGCGGTATCATCGGATATGGAGTCAGCAATATCGCAGGGGCACTGTTCGGATGCCCGCCGACGGCTACTTACAGCCAGAATGTGGGAATTGTGGCATCCACAAGAGTTGTGGCCAGAAAAGTATTTTCCGCAGCAGCAGTAATACTGCTGATCGCGGGGCTGATTCCGAAGTTCTCCGCTCTGCTTCGAACCATTCCACAGTGCGTGCTGGGCGGCGCGGTGGCTTCCGTATTTGCATCCATTGCAATGACCGGTATCAAGCTTCTTGTAACAGAGAAACTGACCTACCGCAACACAACGGTTGCAGGTCTGGCGATTGCCATTGGTATGGGTGTTTCCTTAAGTGACGGATGCTTAAATCAGATGACCGCAAGTATCCACAGCGCCCTGAACATGAGCATGAGCCTTGAGAGCTTCCAGTCTATTATCAACAATACATTCGCATCATCACCGGTAGTTCTGGCAACGATCTTCGCGGTTCTTCTGAACCTGATCCTGCCAAAAGACAAACCGGATGCAGAGTAGGAGGTAGCAAGTATGAGTGATATTATGAGGCCGATGTCCTTTGAACAGCTGTTGAACTGGACACTGAAAGAACATGAAACATACGGCACGGTATTCGGGGAACATCACCCGTATCATGCGGACAGAAGATATAACCGGACGATCTTTGAACGCCCTCTGGAGACGCCCATCGGTCCGGCGGCAGGACCTCACACTCAGCTCGCCCAGAACATTGCGGCGGCTTACTATACGGGCAGCCGGTTCTTTGAGCTGAAAACCGTTCAGATCATGGATGGCGCGGAGCTTTCCGCATGTGTGAACAAACCCTGCATCAAGGCGGATGACGAATGCTACAACTGTGAGTGGTCAACGGAACTTTACGTGCCGCAGGCCATGGAAGAGTATATCAAGGCATGGTTTCTCTGCAAGGTAATGGCAAAGGAATTTGATCTCGGAAGTATGGACGGCTTCCAGTTCAATATCAGCGTGGGATATGATCTGGCGGGAATTCAGTCGGAGAAAATCGACCGTTTCCTGAATACAATGAAGCATGCTCAGGACTCTGAGATATTCAGATCCTGCAGGGAATATCTTCTGGAGCATACGGAGCTCTTTAAAAAAGTGACAAAAGAGGATATTGAAAGCATATCCGGAGATATCTGCAATTCCGTGACCATCTCCACTCTTCACGGATGTCCGCCCCAGGAGATCGAAAGGATCGCCATGTATCTGATTACGGAGAAGGGATTCCATACTTTTATCAAGTGTAATCCGACTCTTCTGGGATACGAGTTCGCCAGAAAAACGATGGATGAGATGGGATATGACTACGTTGCTTTCGGCGACTTCCATTTTAAAGACGATCTGCAGTATGAGGACGCGGTTCCCATGCTGACCAGACTGATGAAGGTCTGTGAGGAGAGAAAACTGGAATTCGGAGTAAAGATTACAAATACATTTCCGGTGGATGTGAAGCAGAATGAGCTGCCAAGCGAAGAGATGTACATGTCAGGAAAATCTCTGTATCCGCTGTCCATCTCCCTTGCCGCGAAGCTGGCGGCGGAGTTTGACGGCAGACTGCGCATTTCTTATTCGGGAGGAGCGGATTATCACAATATTAAAGGAATCGTGGATGCGGGCATCTGGCCGGTGACCGTGGCAACTACTCTGCTGAAGCCGGGCGGATACGACAGGATGTCGCAGATGGCCTCCCTTCTGGAAAAAGAGAACGATGTGTTTACCGGAGTGAGCGCGGAAAAGTCAGCGAAACTGGCGGAGGATGCGAAGACAAGTCCGTATCACGTGAAAGCGGTCAAACCACTTCCGTCCAGAAAGCTGAAGAAACAGGTTCCGCTTCTGGACTGCTTTATCGCGCCCTGCCGGGAGGGATGTCCGATACATCAGGATATACCGGCATACCTGCAGCTTGTAAAGGAAGAAAAATACGTGGAAGCGCTTGAGGTAATCACGGAAAAGAACCCGCTTCCATTTATGACCGGTACGATCTGCGCGCATCCGTGTATGGGGAAATGTACCCGGAACTTCTATGAAGAATCCGTTCATATCCGGAATATGAAACACATTGCAGCTGAAAACGGATATGACGCTCTGATGGAAAAGCTGACAGCGCCCGCCATTACGAAATC
Source organism: uncultured Mediterraneibacter sp. (assembly GCA_944375755.1). Lineage (GTDB taxonomy): Bacteria > Bacillota > Clostridia > Lachnospirales > Lachnospiraceae > Mediterraneibacter. Next base: position 6,159 of record CALWBC010000139.1, read on the forward strand.
GGGAAAGGCGGCAGTGATCGGCGGAGGGCCGGCAGGCATGGCTGCCGCGTATTTCATCCGGAAAGCAGGAATGGAAGTAACTTTATTTGAAAAGAGTGGTGCCCTCGGCGGAGTGGTGCGCCATGTGATTCCGGAATTCCGGATTCCTCAGGATGCCATTGACAAAGACGCAGCTCTTCTTGAGAAGATGGGCGTAACGATCTGCCTGAATACGGAGATCACGGATCTTGATATGCTGAAAAACGCGGACTATACGGCAGTTGTGCTTGCGGTCGGAGCTTCGGAACCGGGTGTGCTCAGGCTGGAAGAAGGAGAGACGGTCAACGCGCTGGATTTCCTCGAGGAGTTTAAAGAGAAAGACGGCAATCTCGATCTGGGAAAAAATGTTGTTGTGATCGGCGGCGGAAATACCGCCATGGATACGGCAAGAGCGGCAAAAAGGACAAAGGGCGTGGAACACGCATACCTGGTATACAGGAGAACGAAACGCTATATGCCCGCGGATGAAGAAGAACTTCAGATGGCAGTCGACGATGGCGTTGAATTTATGGAACTGCTGGCTCCGGTAAAATTAAGCGGAGGAAAGCTTATCTGTAAAGTGATGAAACTCGGGGATTACGATGCTTCCGGAAGACGCGGCGTAGTTGCGACGGATGAGGAGAGAGAGGTCCCGGCAGATACCGTAATCGCAGCGGTAGGCGAACGGGTTCCGACCTCATTCTACGAAGCATGCGGCATCCACGTAAATGACAGGGGACGCGCGCTTGTTAATGAAGAAACCGGTGAGACGAATCTGCCCGGAGTCTATGTGGCGGGCGACGGACTGGGCGGTCCGGCAACAATTGTGGAAGGAATTCGTGACGGACTGAAAGCAGCGCAGAGTATTGTCGGGGAGAAGATTGTAAAAGATCATGAGCCGGCTGTGGATGAGGATAGCATTTACGGAAGAAAAGGAAATCTTGCGGATGAAGGAGATGGTTCGCAGGAGGCGGGAAGATGTCTCGGCTGTTCCGGTATCTGTGAGAACTGTGTGGAAGTATGTCCGAACAGGGCGAACATTTCCATTCGAGTGCCGGGTATGGAGAAACATCAGATCATCCATGTGGACTATATGTGCAACGAGTGTGGAAACTGTAAAAGTTTCTGCCCGTATGAGAGTGCGCCGTATCTGGATAAATTTACCCTGTTCGCGGATGCAAAGGATATGGAGGACAGCGGCAATCAGGGATTTGCGGTTCTTGACCGGGAGAAAGTCAGATGCAGAGTGCGCTTCCTGGGAGAGACATCCGAATGGACGAAAGGTGAGGAGACAAGAATACCGGAAGGTCTGCAGAGACTGATGGAAGCGGTGTGCAGGGATTACCCCTGGCTTCTCAGAGACTGAAATACAGAAGAAACAGTGACATCAGGAGAAAAAGTACAGGAAAGAAGGGGTCAGATATGAAACGGTTATTCAAAGGCGGAATGATAGTCAGTGGTGAGGGAATGAAGAAGCTGGATATTCTTGTGAAGGGGGAGAAGATTCTGGCGGCAGGAGAAGATCTTGTGTTTAAGGATGCGGAAATCGTAGACGTGACAGGAAAACTTCTTTTCCCGGGATTTATCGATGCGCATACACATATGGCGCTGGAGGTGAGCAATACGATTACGGCTGACCGGTTTGAGACCGGAACGAAAGCGGAGCTCGCCGGAGGTACTACATGTATTGTGGATTATGCCACTCAGTATAAAGGCGAGAGCCTGAGACAGGCGCTGGATAACTGGCATCAGAAAGCGGACGGCGTATCCTCCTGTGACTATGCGTTCCATCTCGCGCTTACAGACTGGAACGAGAAGATCAGCCGTGAACTGGAGGAGATCGTGGCAAAGGAGACCATGTCCTTCAAACTGTATATGACTTATGATACGATGGTGGACGATGAGACGATGTATGAGATCCTGAGCCGGTTGAAGGAACTGGGCGGAATCGCCGGAGTGCACTGCGAGAACAACGGGATTATTCAGGCGAGATTAAAGGAAGTGGAGAAAAAGAAAGGCGGCAGAAAAGATGTCTCCGACTATCCCTGGACCAGGCCGAAGGAAGCGGAGGCAGAGGCTGTCAGCCGGCTTCTCAAGATCGCGAAATGTGTGGATACACCGGTGATCGTTGTGCATCTGAGCACGGCAGCGGGATACAGGGAGATCTTAAAGGCCCGGGAGGCCGGGCAGACCGTATATATCGAGACGTGTCCTCAGTATCTGCTCATGGATGAGAGCAAATATTCTCTTCCGGCAGATGAAGCAAGGCTATATATGATCGCGCCGCCTCTGCGGAAGAAAAAGAATCAGGAGATCCTCTGGCAGGCTCTGCGGGAAGGCCGCATTCAGACCATTGCCACCGACCACTGCAGCTTTACAAAGGAACAGAAAGCAGCCGGGACGGAAGATTTCTCGAAGACGCCGTGCGGTATGCCGGGAGCGGAAGAGCGACCGGCTCTGATCTGGCAGTTCGGCGTAAATGAGAAGAAGATTACGGCGGAGCAGATGTGTATGTACCTGTCGGAAAACCCGGCCAAGCTGTATCATCTTTATCCGTGGAAAGGGGCTCTGATCCCCGGAAGTGACGCGGATATCGTTGTGTGGAATCCGGAGACCGAGTGGACGATGACAGCGGAGAATCAGCAGTCCGCATGTGATTACTGCCCCATGGAAGGAACGAAGATCCGCGGAAGAGCGGAACAGGTATATTTAAGAGGAAAACTGGTGGCGGAGAACGGAAAGATTCTGGAGGAAAACACGGGAGTCTATATCCGCCACGGTGTGGAATAACGGGATGATCGTTAAGTGTTATGAAAATGATTCACTGAAAGAAGCCTCTTCGCTGATCCGGGCTTTCGGGCTGGAAGGCCTGGAAAGCCCGGTCCTGTCAGTGGTCGGCGGGGGAGGCAAGACGACGACTCTGCACCGCCTGGCGGATGAGTATGTGTCAGCGGGGCGGAAGGTCATTGTGACTACGATGACTCATGTTTTTAAGGAGAACAGACCATGGTTCCTGACGGATCCGTCGGAGGATGAGATCAGGAAATGCATGGAAACGTACGGCCAGGTCTGGGCGGGGACATCCGCTCCGAAACAGAGGATGAAAATGCTGCCGGAGGAAATGCTGGAGCATATATTGACGTGGAATGTGCCTGTGCTGATTGAGGCGGACGGAGCCAGGCGCATGCCGCTGAAAGTTCCGGCAGCTCATGAGCCGGTGATCCATCCGAAGACCACCCATGTAATCTCGGTGTACGGGATGGATTCCATTGGAAAGAAGTTCGGGGAGATCTGTTTCCGGCCGGAACTGGCAGAAATAATACTGGATAAGAAAGAGACAGATCCAGTGACAGCGGAAGATATCGCGGCGCTTGCCGCATCAGAACAGGCGGGGAGAAAGAGCTGCCCCGCCCATGCTGTATACCGGGTCGTTTTGAATAAAGCGGACAGCGCAAAGCTGAGAAGAGAAGCTCTGAACATATGCCGGTTTCTTGCGGATGCCGGTGTGGACAAAACGGTTGTATCCGGATATGGAATGACAGAAATCGGGAGGCGTGAACGAATGAAAATACTGATCAGAGGAGCCGGTGATCTGGCAACCGGAATCGCGTCAAGACTTTACGGCGCGGGACATACCATATTAATGACAGAGATAGAGACACCGCTTACCGTACGCCGTACGGTGGCACTTTCCAGAGCGGTGTATGAGGGCAGCGCGCAGGTGGAGAATATGAAGGGTATTCTGGCGGAAGACCGGGAGTCGGCGGAGCAGATCATGGCCGGCGGAGATATTGCCGTGATGGTTGACCCTGAAGCGTCCTGCAGAGAGTGGTTTGAACCGGATGTGATCGTGGACGCCATTCTCGCAAAGAAGAATCTGGGGACGAAAATAACGGACGCGCCTTTTGTCATCGGGGCAGGTCCCGGATTTACGGCGGGGGAGGACTGCAACTGTGTGATAGAGACGAAGAGAGGGCATACACTTGGAAATATTATCTGGCAGGGAAGTGCGATTCCGAACACAGGAGTGCCGGGAAATGTAGGCGGATATACGATCGAGAGACTGATCCGGGCAGCGGCTGACGGTGTGATGGAACCGAAGGCGGAGATCGGAGACTATGTGGAAAAAGGTCAGGTGGTTGCCCTGACCGGCAAAGCTGAGGTCCATGCACAGATGTCGGGAATTGTACGCGGGATGCTGCAGGAAGGGGCACAGGTCCGGGAAAATCTGAAGATCGGGGATATCGACGCGCGGGCGGAGATCTCTCACTGTTATACGATATCGGATAAAGCCCGTGCCATCGGCGGCGGTGTCCTGGAAGCAGTGGCAGGGTTTGAGCGGATGAGAGGCCGTTATGCCATTGTGATTCTCGCCGCGGGAGCGGGAACAAGATTCGGTGGCAACAAGCTGCACGCATATGTGAAGAACAGACCATTGTACGCGCACATGTTTGAAAAAGTGTAGGCGTTCGCAGTTTTCCCGGCATACATTGTGACTGGTGACAGCAGGATCGCGGAAGATGCAGAAAAAATGGGGATTACAGTGCTGTGGAATCCGTCACAGGAGCTTGGAATTTCTTATTCGCTGAAGACCGGTCTGAGTGGAG
>CALWBC010000140.1 GCA_944375755.1 uncultured Mediterraneibacter sp.
CATTGCGGTGATTATGGTGAAAGCCGGTCTTGGAATCGCCGCCCTTCTGATTGTGATTTTTTCCACGGTTACAACGACTTTCCTGGACGCCTATTCCGCGGGAGTGTCGGCCGAATCGATCTTTTCGAAGCTGAAGGGAAAATATACAGGCATCGCCGCCACGGTCATAGGAACCGTTGCCGCCATCCTGTTCCCAATGGATGACATCACGGACTTCCTCTATCTGATCGGTTCCGTGTTCGCGCCCATGATCGCGGTGCAGATCGCGGATGTATTTCTTCTGAAAAGAGACAGGGAAACAGGCGATTTCGAATGGCTGAATCTGGTGATCTGGCTGATCGGATTTGTGCTTTACAGATGGCTGATGACCATCGACATCCCGGTCGGGAATACCCTTCCCGACATGGCGGTGGTCATAGTTCTGTGTCTTCTTGCCAGCCGGATTTTCAGACGGAAGGCAGGCTGAGAACGGCCTCAGAAGCCGGAAACTAAACTGTGCCGGGATACGGAGACTGGGAAACCGCTTCGGATTCCGGCATGTTTTTTGCGAAATTTTTCGGTGTCATGCCGTATTTTTTCCTGAACTCTCGGTAGAAATAGGACAGGTTGGAAAATCCGCAGGACAGGGAGATCTCCAGGATGGACTGCCCGCCTTTCGCAAGCATGGCGGCCGCGTTCTCCAGCCGGAGATTTTTGATATATTCAAGGCAGGAAACACCGGTGTATTTTTTGAAAAAACGCATGAAATGATATTCACTGAAATAACAGAGCTTTGCAAGCTGCGCTATCGTGATCTCCTCCCCATAGTGTTCCCCGATATATTCCAGTGCCAGCTTCAGTTTCTCCGTGTGTTCGTTTTCCAGCTGGGGCCGGGCGGCATTTTCTTCCTGATAAGGAATCAGAGAGGCAACCGCCGCAAGCAGCGCGGACTTCAGAAGCAGTTCATATCCCGGCGGGGTGTCTTCGTAGATTCGGTTGATGTCCTGAAAAACAGCGAGCAGCCGGGAATATACAGGATGACCGGGATGAATGATGCACGGCAGAATCAGGGTGTGCCTGGTGATCGGCGCCAGGTATTTGACCGCACACAGATCCGCGGCAGACGCGCCCAGATAATCCATGTGAAAAACGTAGGTTTCCGAAGCCATATCCGAACCGTCCTGCATAATGATGGAATGCAGTTCTGCCGGCGGAACGAAGAGCAGATCCCCTTTTTCCGCATGAAATGTATCCAGGTGGATGTGATAGGTACACTGTCCTTCCGTAATCAGCGTCAGCTCCGCTTCATCATGCCAGTGGGCCGGAACAGACGGATGCAGATCCGTAAGACGTGTAATGTATTTTTTTATGGGAAACAGACGCCCGCCGTGGCGGGCCTGTTCCTTCTGGGCAGGAGAGAGAAAAGCGGTCTGCATGACATGTCCTCCTTTTCAATCAGGTACTTAAATGAGATTACGGTGAGCCGTCTTCTTCGTGAGCAGCTCGTGCATGACAACCATCAGCGCCAGGATTACCAGCATGTAAACAGGGAAGAGCGCTACGCTGATGTGGTTTGCGATCAGTCCGAACAGCGGCGGCATCAGGCAGGTTCCCACGTAGGCGCTTGCCATCTGTACCCCGATGATTGCCTGGGAGCGGTGCGCGCCGAAGTGTTCCGGGGTAGAGTGGATGATACACGGATATATCGGCGCGCAGCCCAGTCCGATCAGGATCAGACCTGCCAGTGAGATTTCCTGCGGTCCGGGGATGAGCATAACAAGGATGCCGATTCCGATGATCGTCTGTCCGAGCCGGATCATCTGAACATCATTGAGCTTCATGGTGATAAATCCGCTTACCGCCCGGCCGACGGTGATACCGATGAAAAACAGTCCCGCGAACCGCGCCGCCGTTTCCGCGGGAACCCCCTTGAACAGGTTCAGATAACTGCTGGCCCAGAGACTCGCTGTCTGCTCCAGAGCACAGTAGCAGAAAAAGCAGATCATGACCTCTTTCGCCCCGGGAATCCGTATGATCTCCGGAAGAGTAAGCGCTTTTGCGTCCCTTTCGGTTCCTCCGGTTTCGGAGCCGGCTCCTCCTTTGGAACGTTTTTTCCAGAGCGGAAGGCTGAAGATCAGGATGGCAGTCAGAAAGATCTGGAGAATGGCGATGTATCGGTAACCCGAATTCCAGGACTTTCCGCCGCTGAGGGCGAATCCCATGATGTAAGGTCCGGCTGTAGCGCCGATTCCCCACATGCAGTGCAGCCAGCTCATGTGCCGGCTCTTATAGTGAAGAGCGACATAGTTATTCAGCGCCGCGTCTACGCTTCCCGCGCCCAGTCCATAGGGCACCGCCCACAGACAGAGAAGCCAGAAAGAATGGCTGGCGGAGAAGCCGAATAAAGCCGCGGCAGTCATGGCCACGCTGATGGCAGTAACTTTTCCCGTGCCCAGCGTCCGGGTCAGGCGGTCGCTCTGCAGACTCGACACGATCGTACCCAGGGCGATGATCATGGAGATAATGCCCGCATAGGAGACCGGAACCTGGAATTCCGGATACATGGCAGGCCAGGCAGAGCCAAGCAGAGCGTCCGGCAGCCCCAGACTGATAAATGCCAGATAGATGATCGGCAGCAGTAATTGAATCATATGGAACTCCTCCTTAAACATGAATATAATTATATCAGCATTGGAAACAGATTCATATCCGTTACGTAAAACAGTTCCGCCTGCAGAGAGCGGCGGAACTGCTTCTTTCCACTGACATGCGCTCTGGTGAGCTCGCATATCGGTGCAGATTTTCAGATGTCAGTTACTTTACGCGGAGCTTCCGCGAACAGACCGGTTATACACCGGTGCAATACCGGCGGCAAATGGCCTGCAGTCAGTGAGCAGCCGGTACGGTATTGTTACAGCAGATGGATACCGCCTGCTTTTGCCCGTTCCATTACATCTTCAGGCCAGAGAGAGGACTGTACCTCTCCAATGTGAGCCTTGCGCAGGTAATACATACAGATACGGGACTGGCCGATTCCGCCTCCCACAGTGTAGGGCAGTTCGCCGTTTAACAGAGCTTTCTGGAACGGCAGTTCCGCGCGCTCCTCGCAGCCAGCGATTTTCAGCTGGCGTTTCAGAGATTCCTCATCCACACGGATTCCCATGGAGGAAAGCTCAAGTCCCATATCCAGGACCGGATAGTAGACAATGATATCTCCGTTTAATTCCCAGTCATCATAGTCCGGCGCGCGTCCGTCGTGTTTCTCGCCGGAAGCAAGCACCTTTCCGATCTGGGAGACAAATACGGCACCCTTGTCCCTGGCAATGCGGTTCTCGCGCTCCTTCGGAGTGCAGTCAGGATACAGATCCTCCAGCTCCTGTGACGTGATAAAGAAAATATCATCCGGCAGAAGTGGCTCGATATAATTGTACCTTCTTGATATGTAGTCTTCCGTATCCTTGAGCGCACTGTACACTTTGCGTACCGTGTACTCAAGCGTCTCCATATTCCGCTCCTCTTTGGAGATGATCTTCTCCCAGTCCCACTGATCCACATAGAGAGAATG
>CALWBC010000141.1 GCA_944375755.1 uncultured Mediterraneibacter sp.
GTTTGTAAAAGGAATCAATCAGATCGCCCAGGAGGGCGCGATCCAGATTTTCCAGGAATACAATACGGGAATGGAGGAGATCATTGTCGGCGTGGTCGGCGTCCTTCAGTTTGACGTTCTCAAGTACCGTCTGAAAAATGAATACAATGTGGAAATTATTCTGGAAAACCTTCCGTACGAGCATATCCGCTGGATTGAGAATGGCGATATCGATCTGGACCACATCAGCGGTACATCGGACATGAAGAAAATCAAGGACCTCAAGGACCGTCCGCTTCTTCTTTTTGTCCACGAGTGGAGTATCCGCATGACGCAGGAGCGAAACGAGGGACTTGTGCTCTCCGAATTCGGCCGCTCGTAAAATGTTTTTCTTTGCAAACGGATTAATATTTGATATAATGGGGAAAGAGATTAGACAAAACGGGAGGTTTTGAATATGGCAAAGGACGAAAGAAACAGTTATACGATACAGAACGACGCAAACCTCGGTGAAGTGAAGATCGCGGATGAAGTGGTTGCGATCATTGCGGCTCTGGCAGCTACAGAGGTGGAGGGCGTTGCATCGATGGCGGGAAACATCACGAATGAAGTGATCGGCAAACTTGGCATTAAGAACCTTTCCAAAGGCGTGAAGGTAGACGTCCTCGAGGGAATCGTTACCGTTTCTCTTGCGCTGAATATCAAATATGATTACAGCATTGTTGAAGTGACAAAGAAAGTGCAGGAAAAGGTGAAAAATGCCGTTGAGAATATGACAGGACTTGAAGTGGCTGATGTCAATATCAAAGTGGCAGGCGTTGAGATGGAGAAACAGGACTGATCTGCACCCGGCGTTCTTGCAAAGCGTCTGATCCGGAGCGTATGGAAGAGACAGTACGCGGCCCGGAGGCTGCGCGAATGAGAAGGATGTCGTAAGACATCATTTTTCTATGACTCTGACAGAAGAATAGAAAGGAAGAGATATGGTAAGAAGTAAACTGAGAGAGCATATATTTAAAATGCTTTTCCAGATAGAGGTTAACGATGCGGCAGATATGTCCGAACATCTGAAATATTATTTTGAAACACTGGATGACGCGTCGGATAAGGAGAAAGAATATATACAGAAAAAATACGAGGCGGTTGTTTCCAGAATACCGGAGATCGACGCGCTGATCAACAAGACGGCGACAGGATGGAAGACCTCGAGAATGGGCAAAGTCGACCTGACTCTTCTCCGGCTCGCGGTTTACGAGATGAAATGGGACGAGGATGTTCCGGAAGGCGTCGCGATCAATGAGGCGGTCGAACTTGCCAAACGGTTTGGAGGAGACAGCAGTTCTTCTTTTGTAAACGGAGTGCTCGGCAAAATAGCAAAGCAGGAGTCCTGAAAATGAAAAATGTCTATACGGTAAAGCAGGTTAATTCCTATATCAAAAATATGTTTACCCAGGATTTCATGCTGAGCCGGATCTATGTAAAAGGCGAGATTTCAAACTGCAAGTATCACACTTCAGGACATATATATTTTTCATTGAAAGATGAGTCCGGCACGATTGCCTGCGTGATGTTCGCAGGCTCCAGGTCAGGACTTTCTTTTCGCCTCCAGGAAGGCCAGCAGGTGATCGTGCTGGGCTCTGTCAGCGTTTATGAGCGGGACGGAAAGTATCAGCTATACGCCCGGGAAATAGTGCGGGACGGGCAGGGAGCTCTCTATGAGAAGTTCGAGGCTCTGAAAAAGGAACTGGAAGAAATGGGCATGTTCGCGGCAGAGTACAAGCAGCCCGTTCCGCGTTATGTGAAGACCGTGGGAATCGTCACCGCTCCCACCGGGGCGGCTGTACGGGATATTATCAATATTTCCAGAAGAAGGAATCCGTATGTGCAGCTGATTCTGTATCCTGCCCAGGTACAGGGAGAGGGCGCGGCACAGAGTATTGCCAGAGGAATCCGCGCGCTGGATAAGGAACAGGTAGATGTAATTATCGTAGGACGAGGCGGCGGAAGCATAGAAGATCTCTGGGCGTTTAACGAGGAGATTACGGCACGTGCCGTGTTTGAATGCAGAACCCCGGTCATATCAGCTGTCGGACATGAGACGGATACTACAATTACGGATTTTGTGGCGGATCTGCGGGCTCCGACGCCATCGGCGGCGGCAGAACTGGCGGTCTATGATTACCGGGAAGCTGTGGAGCGGATACAGGCTTACCGGGATTCACTGAGGCGTCAGATACTTCTGAAGACCGCAGAGCAGAGAAACAGACTGGAGCGGATGGCGCTGAGGCTGAGGTATGCGCATCCCCGTCAGAAACTGAATGAGAACAGGCAGTATGCGTCGGATCTGGAGAACAGACTTCGGACGCTCATGGAACAGCGCCTGAACCGGGAAAAGCACAGGCTTGCGATAGCGGCGGAAAAGATGAAAGGAGTATCCCCGCTGGAAAAACTCAGTCAGGGGTTTTCCTTTACGCAGGATAAAGATGGAACAGGTATCCGGAAAATCGGACAGATCAGACCCGGACAGCGGATCGAAGTGTTTGTCAGTGACGGTGTGATTGATGCGGATGTAATCGCAGCCCGCGCGGTCTCCTATGCGGGAGAAAATACGGAAAGCAGACAGGAGGAACACTGTGGAAGCGGAAATTAAGGAAGAAGTGAAAGAAGAAAAGAAGGAAAATCTGGAAGAAAAGTTTCAGGCTCTTGAAGAAGTGATCGGCAGACTTGAGGGCGATGACATCAGCCTGGAACAGTCTTTTGATCTGTATAACAGAGGAATGACGCTGCTGCGGGACTGCACCCGCATGATTGACGAAGTTGAGAAAAAAGTACTGGTTCTGGATGAGAATGGAGAGACACATGAATTTTAATGAAGAATACCGGAAACGAACAGAATATGTGGAGAGTGTTCTGAAGAAATACCTGCCGGAAAAGGAAGGACTTCAGAAAATTATCATGGAGGCAATGGAGTACAGTCTGATGGCGGGTGGCAAACGTCTTCGTCCGATCCTGATGCTGGAATCCTACCGCATGTTCGGCGGAGAAGGACGGGTGATCGAACCGTTTATGGCGGCAATCGAGATGATTCACACATATTCTCTTGTCCATGATGACCTCCCGGCAATGGATAATGACGACTACAGACGGGGGCGCAGGACTACCCATGTCGTTTATGGAGAAGATATGGGGATCCTCGCCGGAGATGCCCTGTTAAATTATGCTTTTGAGACCGCGTGCCGTGCGTTCGACCTTGAAGAAGCGGATCCGCGTCTCATCGGGAGGGCCCTTCAGATACTTGCCGGCAAGGCGGGAATCTATGGCATGATCGGCGGACAGGTTGTGGATGTAAAAGAGTCCGGGCACCAGATCGGCGGAGAAGTTCTTGACTTTATTTACCGCTTGAAGACAGGAGCGCTTCTTGAGGCATCCGTTATGACAGGAGCCGTACTCGCGGGTGCGGACGGGGAGCAGATCGCTGCGATGGAGAAGATTGCGGCTAAGACGGGAATGGCATTCCAGATTCAGGATGATATTCTGGATGTGACCGGGTCCGAGGAAGTGCTTGGAAAACCGGTGCACAGCGATGAGAAGAATGAAAAGACGACCTTTGTAACATGGAAAGGTCTGGAAGAATCCGGCAGGGAGGTTTCCCGGCTGACAGAGGAAGCGATCGCGGGACTGAGCGGTCTCGGAAAGCAGGATGATTTTCTGAGAGAGCTTCTCCGCTGGCTTGTATACAGGGAGAAATAAGGAGGCACGCAGTATGGTGCTTGAGATGATCCAGAAGGAAAATGACATAAAGAAACTGACACCGGAACAGCTGGGCCAGCTGGCAAATGAGATAAGGCAGTTCCTGATCGAGAAGATCAGCCGTACTGGCGGACATCTTGCTTCCAATCTGGGGGTGGTGGAACTGACCATGGCACTCCATCTGACACTTGATTTCCCGGAAGACAAGCTGATCTGGGATGTGGGACATCAGTCCTATACCCATAAGATCCTGACCGGACGCAAGGACGGGTTCGACGATCTGAGAAAATATGGCGGAATGAGCGGATTCCCCAAGCGGAAGGAAAGCCGCTGTGACGCATTTGATACAGGACACAGTTCCACCTCTATTTCCGCGGGACTCGGATATGTGGCGGCAAGAGATCTGCTGGGCGAAAATCATACGGTTATATCCGTGATCGGGGACGGTTCCCTGACCGGAGGCATGGCATATGAAGCGCTGAATAACGCATCCCGGCTGAAAAGCAATTTTATCATTGTGCTCAATGACAACAACATGTCGATCTCCGAGAATGTGGGAGGAATGTCGAAATACCTGAGCGGAATCCGGACTGCTTCAGCATATACCGAACTGAAACGGGGAGTGGAAGATACCCTGAAGAAGATTCCCCGGCAGGGGGACCGGATTGTGAATCAGCTCCGGAAGACAAAAAGCGGTATCAAACAGCTCTTTGTACCCGGTATGCTGTTTGAGGATATGGATATCACCTATCTCGGACCTGTGGACGGACATGATCTGAAAAAGCTGGTCCGGGTGCTCAATGAGGCAAAACGGGTGGATCACGCGGTTCTCGTGCATGTGATCACAAAGAAGGGAAAAGGATACGGGCCGGCAGAGGAGAATCCGGCGCGGTTCCACGGTCCCGGACCTTTTGACATCGAGACAGGAGAGCCGAAGGAAATCAGTACAACTGATACTTACACACAGGTGTTTTCAAAGGTTCTGAATGATATTGCCAGAAAGGATGACCGGATTGTGGCGATCACTGCCGCCATGGCAGACGGTACGGGTCTGGCATCCTTTGCCAAAAGGTTTCCACAGCGGTTCTATGATGTGGGCATAGCAGAGGAACATGCCGTAACTTTCGCGGCAGGACTTGCGGCAGGCGGGATGAAGCCGGTATTTGCCGTCTATTCATCCTTCCTTCAGCGTGGATATGATCAGATCCTTCATGATGTCTGTCTTCAGAAACTCCCGGTTGTCTTTGCTATCGACCGCGCGGGCCTGGTTGGAAGCGACGGGGAGACCCATCAGGGAGTGTTTGATCTGTCCTATCTGTCGTCTATTCCGAATATGACGGTTATGTCTCCGAAGAATCGCTGGGAGATGGCGGATATGCTGCGGTTTGCGGTGGATTTCCACGGGCCGGTTGCCGTGCGTTATCCCAGAGGAGCCGCCTATGAGGGAATGAGGGAATTCCGCGCCCCGGTGGAATACGGCAAAGGAGAAATCATCCGCAGAGAGTCGCAGATCGCAGTGATTTTCGTAGGACATATGGCCCCTCTTGCTCTGGAGGTCTGCCAGGGGCTTAAGGAGAAAGGGTACGCCTGTTCTCTGGTCAATGCCCGTTTCGTAAAACCTCTGGATACCGGACTGCTCAGAAGTCTTTCGGAAGATCACAGGTATTTCGTGACCATAGAAGAAAATGTGATGATCGGCGGATTCGGCGAGCAGGTTCTGGACTATGTAGAGGGAGCGGGGCTCGATGTGAGAGTGAGAAATATCGGAATCCCCGATGATTATGTGGAACATGGAAATGTTGATCTTCTCAGAAGAGAAGTGGGACTTGATAAAGATACGATCATCAGAAGGGTTATTGATGATCTGAACCAGCAGGAAGACAGTAAGAACTAAAAGACAGATAAAGGGACGGAAAAGATGAAAGAACGTTTAGATGTGCTGCTTGTAAAAAGAAAACTGGCAGAGTCCAGGGAGAAGGCAAAGGCTGTCATCATGTCCGGAAACGTATTCGTGGACGGGCAGAGAGAAGACAAGGCAGGAAGTACTTTTGCAGAAGATGTGAAGATCGAAGTGCGCGGACATACGCTCCCGTACGTGAGCCGGGGCGGGCTGAAACTGGAAAAGGCGCTCGCAAACTTTGATGTGAGTGTGGCAGGAAAAGTGTGTACCGATGTGGGATCTTCCACAGGCGGGTTTACGGACTGCATGCTGCAGAACGGCGCGGTGAAGGTGTTTGCCATCGATGTGGGCAGAGGACAGCTGGACTGGAAGCTGAGAAATGATCCGCGGGTGGTCTGCATGGAGAAGACAAATATCCGCTATGTTACGCCGGAAGATATCGGCGAGCCGGTAGAGTTCTCTTCGATCGATGTCTCTTTTATCTCACTGACAAAAGTGCTGACGCCGATCCGGGATTATCTGACGCCTGACGGGGAAATTGTTGCTCTCATTAAGCCGCAATTCGAAGCGGGCCGGGAAAAAGTCGGGAAAAAGGGTGTTGTCAGGGAGAGAAGCACACACCGCGAAGTCATCCGCAAGGTAATGGACTATGCCATGTCCATCGGGTTTGATCTGTGCGCGCTTGATTTCTCGCCGATAAAAGGACCGGAAGGAAACATCGAATATCTGATTCATCTGAAAAAGAGCGGACATGAAACCGGCGAAAACCGGGGAGCAGATCCGGATAAGATTGTGGATCTGGCGTTTGAGACGCTTGCGAAATAAGAGATGCAGGGTGGTGGGCCATGGATTGCTTTTATATCATTCCAAACAAACTGAAAGATAAAGATTACACAATTACGAAACGAATCTGCCGCTATATAGAAGAGCATGGAAAGACGTGCTACATCTCGGAAAAGGATGGGGAAGGACATATTATTCCTGGTACCGTGCCGGACGGGGTTGAATGCGGGCTTGTGCTCGGCGGCGATGGTACGCTGATCCGGGCGGTGCGGGATCTTGGCGGGAACAGTCTGCCGCTGCTGGGCATTAATCTCGGGACACTCGGCTATCTGGCCGATGTGGAGCTGAAGGACTGTGAACGCGCGCTGGACAGGCTGTTTGAAGATACGCCGGAAGTAGAGGAACGGATGATGCTGGAAGGTGTTTTCCGGAGAAACCGGACGGATATAGCCATGAATGATATCGTGCTTGCCCGGGAGGGAAAAGTGCGGATCATCAGTTTTAACATCTATGTGAACGGGACGCTTCTGAACACTTATCACGCGGATGGAGTGATTCTCTCCACCCCCACCGGAAGCACCGGATATAATCTGTCTGCCGGAGGCCCCATCGTGGAGCCGACGGCTCAGATCATTGTGATCACTCCGATCTGTTCCCATGCGCTTAATACAAGCAGTGTCGTGCTCTCCGCGGAGGATACCATTGAAATTGAAATCTGCGAGGGAAGATATGGAAGACAGGAACAGGTTTCTCTTTGTTTTGACGGAGCGGAGCAGACGACCCTTGTGACCGGAGAGCGCGTGACGATCCGGAAAGCCGGTCAGACCGCCCGGCTGATCAAACTGAGCAAAGAGAGTTTTATGAAGACGATGCGTAAAAAGATGAAAGGAAATTGAGAAGATATGAAAGTCAGCCGACATGCAAAAATTATAGAACTGATCAGTCAATACGACATTGAAACGCAGGAAGAACTGGCGGAATATCTCAACAACGCCGGATTCAAGGTGACGCAGGCCACGGTTTCCCGCGACATTCGGGATCTGAAGCTGACCAAAGTATCCGTAAACGGCGGCAGACAGAAGTATGTCATTCACCGCCAGGATGAACCTGCCATGAATGAGAAGTACATCAGAGTGCTGCAGGACGGCTATGTTTCCATGGATATGGCACAGAACATTCTTGTGATTAAAACCGTATCCGGAATGGCAATGGCGGTTGCGGCGGCAATAGACGCCATGAAATGGAATGAAGTGGTCGGCTGTATTGCCGGTGATGACACGATCATGTGTGCCATCCGCACGGTAGAGGATACGGAAAGTGTTATGGAGAAAATACGCAGGATTGTTTCGAAAGGGACACAGGTATAATTTATGCTACAGAATCTTCATGTAAAAAATCTGGCCCTGATAGACGAGACCGAAGTGGATTTTGGTCCGGGGCTTAATATACTGACCGGCGAGACCGGAGCTGGAAAATCCATTCTGCTCGGCTCGGTCGGCCTGGCGCTGGGAGGAAGATATACGGCTGACATGCTGAGAAACGGAGCTGGAAACGGCCTGGTGGAACTGACTTTCAGCGTAGAGGATGAAAGAGTCGAAAAGAGGCTGGAGGAGCTTGAAATCTTCCCTGAAGACGGCATGGTAACTCTGAGCCGGAAACTGATGGAGGGACGCAGTATCAGCCGGGTGAACGGAGAGAACGTCAGTATGGCAACGCTGCGGGAAGCTGCGGGTGTTCTGATTGACATACACGGACAGCATGACAGTCAGACACTTCTGAACCGGAAAAATCATCTGTCTCTGCTTGATCTTTCCGCAAGGGAGGAGCTTGCTCCGCTTAAGGAAAAGATGGAGATCGCATACCGGGAATACCGCGATATCTGCCGGAAAGAGAAGGAACTGTCTCTGGATGAGGAAGGCAGAAGAAGAGAACTGTCCCTGGCTGAATATGAAGTGTCGGAGATCGAGAAAGCTGCTCCGGTGCCGGGGGAGGATGAGGAGCTGGAGACGCTGTACCGCAGAATGACAGAGAGCAGGCGGATCCGTGACGCCGTCGCGGAGACCTACCGCTATACATGTGAGGACGGAGCCGGAAATGCAAGTGACTGCCTGAGCAGAGCCATTCGCGCGTTTCAGGATGCCGCGGAATTCGATGACACGGCAGCGCAGCTCTACAGTCAGCTTCTGGATGCAGACAGTCTTCTCAATGACTTTAACCGGGAACTGTCCGAGTATGCGAAAAGCTTTGAGTTTTCGGAAGAGGAATTCAGAGAGACGGAAGACCGTCTGAATCTTCTGAATCATCTGAAGGCAAAATATGGCAAGACTGTAAATGATATCCTCGCATACTGTGAGGAAAAAAAGAAAAGAATAGAACAGCTGAACGATTATGATGCCTGCATACGCGATCTGGAGGAAAAAAAGGAAAAAGCGAGGAAGAAGACAGAAGACGCGGCAGGAAGACTTCACAGTGTGAGGGAAAAACAGGCTGTTCTGTTTGCCGGAGAGATCAGAAAGCAGATGGCGGAACTGAATTTTCTGGATACCCGCCTGGAGATACGGATCTCGGATTCCGGACATTACAGTGCCAATGGAAGGGATGAGGCGGAGTTTTATCTCTCAGTGAATCCGGGAGAGCCGCTGAAACCTCTGAGCAGCATTGCGTCGGGAGGAGAACTGTCCCGAATTATGCTTGCGATCAAAGCGGTTCTCGCCGATGAAGAAGATACGCCCACGCTTATCTTTGATGAGATTGACGCGGGAATATCCGGAATCACGGCGGATAAGGTAGGAGAAAAACTCCGTCTGATCGGAAAGAGCAGGCAGGTTATCTGTATTACTCATCTTCCGCAGATCGCGGCCGCCGCGGATGTGCATTTCGTGATAAGAAAAGAGGCTGCCGGCGGAAAGGCCAGAACCGTAATCGAACGGCTGGACGAAGAGGCTTCCGTCCGGGAGCTGGCTAGAATTCTCGGGGGCTCAAAGGTCACCGATACTATACTTGAAAGCGCCCGTGAAATGAAACAGATGGGAAAGAGTGAAAGATAATACCAGTGTGAAATCAGAGATTTCCACACATACTAGAAGCGGATACGGTTATGTATCCGTTTCTTTTTTTGCCGAAACGACAGAAAGGATGTGAAAGGTATGGTGGAAATCCGGAAGCGCAGAACGGGAGGCGTTCTGTTCTGGATGATGCTCTTTTTCTGCAGCGCCGCCGTCTGGTATCTTGCACAGTCCGGTCAGGAGGAAAGGTCGATCTGGCAGGCAGAAGCGAGCACGTCCGCGCTGGAGGACGACACGGTACTTCTCGGAGGCATGCCGGTGGGCATCTATATGGAGACGGACGGTGTCATGGTGCTCAATACGGATGAGATAGAAGGGCTGGATGGACATGCGTACGAGCCGGCGGCAAATCTGGTAAGGTCCGGAGATTATATCACGGCGGTTGACCACAATGAGATCTCGGGAAAGAGAGATCTTCTCGATGCGGTCAGCGGGATCGAAGGAAATGAAGTAGTACTGACAGTCAGGAGAGGCGACGAAATTTTCGATGTCAGCATCAATCCGGTCGAGTATGCTCCGGATGAATATCGGCTGGGTATCTGGGTCAGGGATAATATCCAGGGACTTGGAACGGTAACGTTTCTCACGGAGGACAGCAGATTCGGCGCGCTCGGCCATGGAATTCATGACACAGACACCAATGTACTGATGTCTATTTCCAGCGGCACGGTCTATCGAACCAGCATCGAAGACATCCGGAAGGGAAGCAGCGGCTCTCCCGGCAGCATGGAGGGAATCATCGTGTACAACAATTATAATGTGCTTGGATCCATAGATAAAAACACGGAAGCCGGTATCTATGGAAAGATTGACAGAATCGATGAACTTTTTGAGGAACAGAT
>CALWBC010000142.1 GCA_944375755.1 uncultured Mediterraneibacter sp.
AAAGTCCGCGAGATGTATCCGGGAAATGAGGAGAAGGTAAGAAAGATGGCGATCCTTATGGACGGCCAGGTGCGTATGGCGAACATGGCGATTATCGCCGGATTCTCTGTGAACGGTGTTGCGAAACTTCACACGGAGATTCTGAAACATCAGGAGCTGAAGGATTTCTACGAGATGATGCCGGAGAAGTTCAACAACAAGACGAACGGGATCACGCAGAGACGTTTCCTTGCTCACGGCAACCCGCTTCTGGCGGACTGGGTGACAAAGAAGATCGGCGACGGCTGGATCACAGACCTCTCCCAGATCGCGAAGCTCAAACCGTATGTGGAGGATGAGACAGCGAGACGTGAATTCATGGAGATCAAGTATAAGAACAAGATCCGTCTTGCAAAATATATTAAAGAACACAACGGAATCGATGTGGATCCGAGATCCATTTTCGATGTGCAGGTAAAACGTCTCCATGAGTACAAGCGTCAGTTCTTGAACATTCTGCATATTATGTATCTGTATAATCAGATCAAGGAGCATCCGGAGATGTCCTTCTATCCGAGAACGTTTATCTTCGGAGCGAAAGCGGCAGCAGGATATCTGCGCGCCAAGGAGACGATCAAACTGATCAACTCCGTGGCGGATGTGGTCAATAATGACCGGAGCATCAACGGAAAACTGAAAGTCGTCTTTATTGAGGACTACCGGGTATCAAACGGAGAGATTATCTTCGCGGCTGCTGATGTCAGCGAGCAGATCTCCACGGCGTCCAAGGAGGCGTCCGGTACCGGAAACATGAAGTTCATGTTAAACGGTGCCCCGACACTCGGAACAATGGACGGCGCCAATGTGGAGATCGTTCAGGAGGTAGGCCAGGAAAACGCGTTCATCTTCGGACTGAGCTCCGAGGAGGTCATCAATTACGAGAAGAACGGCGGCTACAATCCGCAGGATATCTACTTTAATGACTGGGAGCTGAAACGGGTAGTCGATCAGCTGATGGACGGCACATACTCTCACGGCGACCACAACATGTACAAAAACCTCTACAACTCACTGCTCAATACGCAGAGCACGGACAGAGCGGACATGTATTTCATCCTGAAAGATTTCCGTTCCTACGCGGATGCTCAGAAGCGGGTGGAAGAGGCATACAGAGATCAGCAGAGATGGTCCAGAATGGCCATGATGCAGACTGCGTGCAGCGGCAAGTTCTCCTCTGACAGAACCATTGAGGAGTATGTAAAAGATATCTGGAAACTGGAGAAGGTAGAAGTTCCGTCCGGCGAGGACGAATAGGAGGCAGGTTCTTATGGATTTTGCTTATGATTACGGTTACGGATACAGTTATCCGCACAGCTATTATTCGTATGATGATTCGATCCTTGATGTGATCGTGCCGATTTATCTCCTTGTGCTGACGGTCGTGCTTGTCTTTGTGCTGATCAGTTACATTTTCGATTCCATCGGCCTTTATACGATCGGAAAGAGAATGGGAAAAGCGCATCCGTGGCTTGCGTTTGTACCGTTTGCCAGAGATTATTTTCACGGCGAGCTGGCCGGGGGGATTACGTTCAGAAACAAAAGCCTCCGGCATCCCGGTATCTGGAAGCTTATCCTTCCGATCGCCTATGCGGCGGTTGCGGGAGTAGTGACAGGAATCATGATTCTGGCGGTGAGCATCGGGGCTCTTGTGGGAAGCCCGGGAAGCGTGATCACCGGGATTATGTTCCTGATCGTTCTGGTGATCTTTCTGCTTGTGCTTGGCGTGATCTACTCGGCGGGGTACTTTGTCCTTCAGGTGATGGTGGACATTCAGATCTTTGAACGGTTTACGACGAGAAACATGGCGGTTGTTCACGCTGTGCTCTCCATGGTCGTTCCGCTTTATGAGGCACTCTGCCTGTTTGTTATGAGAAACAGAGCGTTCAATCCGGGAATGGAGCCGGCCATTGAATCGGCTCCCGACGGGGAACCTCCGGTGCCGCCTGTGGCTCCGAATGAGTTTTCTGCCGGTACAGGAGAAGCGCCGTCCGCGGCAGCGGAGAATGCACCGGCCGCTCCAACCGGAAACATGTATCCGGGAGATGCTCCGTCTGCGCCGGAAATACCGCAGGAAAGCGTGGAAAGTGAAGAAAACCGGAATGAAGAGAATCCGGAATAAGATCCGGAACAGAGGAACGCGGAAATATAAAACAGAACAGGACCGGGCGGACACAGCTCAGGTCTCAGAAAGAAAAGCCCTTCATATACTGAAATATGGAGGGCTTTTTATTATGAGGAGGTATGCACTCGAACAGAAATTGAAATCCTTTGCTGCGTTTCTCATTATTCTGATTCTGCTTCCCTACATTGTGTCCGTGTTTGCGGGAGGAGCGGATCTGGCAGGAGGAGAGAGCGGCAGTTCTTTTTATGTCAAAGTCAGAGTTCCGGCAGAGGAGGAGGCTGATGAGGTCAGAGAGGTGGAATGGACCGAATATCTTGCCGGGATCCTTGCCATGGAGGTGGAGCCGGAGTACCCGGAGGAGGCCATGAAGGCCCAGGCTGTCGTGATCCGCACCCAGGTGTACCGGAGTCTGACGGAGTCGGAAGATGGCATACTGACCGGGGAATATCTGTCCCGTGATGAACTGCAGGAGCAGTGGGATTCGGAAGAATTTCCGCGTAATTATGAAAAGTATATCCGGGCCGTGGAGCAGACGGACGACACAGTCCTGATGTATGGGGATACATACGCCTGGACGCCGTTTCATCAGTCGAGCAATGGCATGACGAGAAGTGCTGCTGAGGTGATGGGGACAGAGGATTATCCGTATATCGCGCTCCGGGACTGCCCGCTGGACAAGGAAGCGGACAATGAGATCCAGGTGTTTTCATTTACCTGCAGTGAGATTCAGACGCTGTGCCGGGATTTCCTTGTGGCTGAAGAGAATGACGAAGCCGCGGAGAAAGGATACTCTGCCGGAGATTTTGAAATTCTCTCCTGCGACAGTGCCGGCTATGTCAGTGAACTCAGAATCGGGAATACCGTCTGTACCGGAGATCAGTTCCGGGATGCGCTCTCCCTGCCGTCCAGCGCATTTTCCATCGGTGCGGCGGATGGAGAGGAAGAGAAAGCTGTTACGGTCACGACTACCGGGAAAGGACACGGGCTCGGGATGAGTCTGTGGACAGCGGGAAAGATGGCGGAGGACGGAAACAGTTTTGAGGAGATTCTCACCTTCTTTTTTGAGGGAACCGAGATGCGCACGGATATCCAGGAGACAACGCTTGCAGTGGGGGAGGGGGATATTTCCAGACGTTCCGGACAGGGGATTTTACCCGGGAGGATGTCTTTACACAAATAAGAAAAAATGGTACAGTTATAAAAGGCACATCATTTATAAAAGGAGAAAGTAAATATGCAAAAAAGAGGAACAAAGGGGGTAAAGGCGCTTGCCGCCGGCTTGTGTCTCAGCATGCTTTCGGGCGGCATGACTGTTTTTGCAGCGCCGTCTGCAGACGGAATTACAGTTGAGGTGGATCTCCGGCAGAACGGAGGGATCCTTTATGACGCGAATCAGACGGCAAATATTCTGCCTGCTCCGTCTGCGGTTAATACTCTGACTGTATT
>CALWBC010000143.1 GCA_944375755.1 uncultured Mediterraneibacter sp.
AAACAGCGCACAGCGGTTGCCCGGGCGCTTATGAATGATCCTCTCCTGATTCTCGCCGATGAACCTACGGGAAATCTGGACACCCGCTCCAGCGAAGCTGTCATCAGCGCATTTCTCGAGGCACAGAAGAAGCTGAACGCCACGACATTCATGGTGACCCACGACAGTTTCTCCGCAAGCTACTGCGACAGAGTTATCGTCATGCAGGACGGTAAAATCTTTACGGAGCTTGTGCATAAAGGCAGCAGAAAAGAATTTCTGGACGAACTGCTGACCGTATTAAAAGACTTGAATGGTGGTGAGTAATATGACGTTGCGTATTCTGTGGGGAAAATTAAGAAAAAGAAATAAAAACGACTATCGGCAGTTTCAGTTCAGCGTCTCATTCGCTGTTATGCTGATTTCATCCTTTCTGCTTCTGATCTGCAGTCCGCTGATCCAGGGCGCCTTTCCCGAGGGAGGCGATTCCTCCAAACAGGCCTGGCTGATCTTCGCCGCCGCGGCTGTGGGCTGTATTGTGTTCGTTCTGTATGTAACGAAACTTTTTCTCAGATATAAAAGCCGTGAGATCGGTATCTTTCTTGCTCTGGGTGCGGAAAAACACATGCTGAAGCGGTCTCTTACCGCGGAACTGGCTCAGATGACAGCCATCTGTTCCGTGATTGGAATTGCCGTTGGCGCTGTGATTTCCTTTCTTGCAGGGAAACTGATGGAAGTACTTGTAGCAGATGTATATGACGGGAAATTCTCCTATACCTTAAACGGGTTTCTTCTGTCCGTCCTCTACTCGGTTGTCCTGTTCCTGATCATTCAGTTCCAGGCAGGCCGCTCCATGAAGCGCACCAATGTCATGGAGGTCATCAACGAGCAGCGGCGACAGGAACCCATGAAGAAATCCGTCTCCAAAGCTTACCTGATCAGCGGCATTGTCATGACACTGGTGGGAATCTTCTGCGCGATGATTCTTCCGCAGATCATAGCCTATGCGGCAGGACTGTTTATCGGATCTTATATGAACGCGTTTTATCTTCTGGCGCTCCTCGGTATCTACCGGATCCTTGTATATGCCGTATCCAGCCATCAGCGCGGCCGCAATCCGCAGAAATATTATAATAACCTGATCGACTATGGAATGATGAAATTCCAGGGCGCGTCTGTTGTCAGAAATATGCTTGTCATCACGCTCCTGCTCTTTGGAGGACTGTTTGCCATCGCGTATTTCCCGATGTACCTGACCACGACCTCATCAGACATGGGATATGAGGCGGAATTTTCCTACCGCTATCTCAATGACGCCGCCGAGCCGTCCGAAGCTGAAATCAGCAGCCTGGCCGAGGATCACAACATCAGCGTTACAGATTACAGAGAAGGCAGTTTCATTCGCATCGTCGGAGACGGCGTTGACAGAGATGTGGACGACAGCGGCCAGCTCATTGAAACTTATTATGAAAAATATGCCAGATATGACGTAACCAGCGCGTCCGAATTTGAAAAGCTGACCGGAATCAGTCTGGACATCCCGGACGGAACTTATTATCAGATCATCGGCAGCTCATCCCGCGAGAATCTCTGGACAAAATATGGCGAGATGGAACACCTCTACGTCACAGACGAAGATGCCTTTCTTCCTTTCACCTTCACGGACACTGTCACCTATGAATCTCTGAATATCAGCGGTGACATCAGCATGGGCGATGCCGCGCGTTTTGTGGTGAGCGACAGTGATTTTCAACGGCTTGGCTCAGGTCTCGATGAAAGCAGCCGGGAGACACAGGTACTCTTCAGCACAGACGGAATCACCAGGGACAAGATTGCATTTTCCAATGACCTGTTCCGGGAACTGGCCGACCGGATGTCTCCTTCCATGGATGTCATGGATTACTACAATTCCGTGACAGAAGAAAGAGTCGGCGCCGAATATACGGAGAGCTATACGGGAGCAATCGTAGACCCGGAGAATCCTTTAAAGGCAACGGACTGGCAGTTTGCGCCGCTTATGGTTCCCATTTTGGATCAGCAGCTTCTCATGGATCTGTCTACCCGGCTTATGATGTTCGCGTACATTTTCATAATCTGTATCGCGGCGTCAGGAGTAATCGGCTATACAAGAAGCCAGAATGTAGGACTGACAAATCAGCAGGTATTCGAGGATATCAAACGTCTCGGCGCGGATCTGAAATACCGCAGAACACTGATGCGCCGCCAGCTCCGCAAAGTATTTGTACTGCCCACAATCCTGGGCGTGGGACTCTGTATCCTATACGAAACACTTATGATGTGGAACAATGACCGTTATCTCGCTCCCGGAGAAATCCGCGCTCTGCTGGCGCTTGCCGCCGTGGCAGCTGTGGTTGTCGTCTACCAGTACGCAATCTACCGGATGTCCGTACGAAAGACCGGGAAGCTGTTAAAACTGTAGCCTCTCATATCAGTTCCGCCATGGGATTGCGCAGTTTTTGAAAGCCGAAAACCGCATGGGTGACCTTCACTCATCCGCATAAAAATCAGGAGGAATATTCATGACCACACAGGATGGCATACCCAGGGAAATCACCTTTACAGAACACAAACCATTTCTCATCATACCGCCGGACATGCTGGCAGAAAGTATCACTCGCTGTCAGAGCGGCCCGGAAACGCTTTTTTCCCTGAAGCAGTTCTTTCCTCCTGATCTTGTAAACTATCTGAGGCAGGTGCTGGAAATTAACCGACACCTGCCTCAATTCACAGATCACAGTCCGTTTGGCCGTACAGATCAGAACGAACTTCTCAGTCTTATGCTGACCCAGCTTGGCAGTCTGCGCGTAGACCGCCAGCTGTGGTTTTCGAAACTGAATTATACCTGTTCAGCGAAAAACGAAGGAATGCTTCACGCCGGCTATACGAAAGAAGCCCGGGAAATCGGCCTGGAGGGGGGAACATTCCTGTATCGTCCGGACGGAGCCTGTACGTTTGCCGAACCTTTTGAAATGCAGCTGAACAGCCCTCAGCAGTAGAAACACCTGTTTCCCCGTTCCGGCGCTCTGCGCCTTTCTCAGGCTAGCTCCGTCTCTGCCTGCTCACTTCGAACATCAGAACAGCCGCCGCGACAGCCGCGTTCAGCGATTCCGCCTTACCCTGCATGGGAATCCGTATCCGGCAGTCCGCGCATTCCGCCACCTCTTCCCGAAGCCCGTTCCCTTCATTTCCGATCAGAAATGCGGTTCCGCCGGAATAATCTTCCCCGTCATACGCATTCTTTCCTTCCAGATGAGCGGCAAACACACGGATCTCTCTCGTTTTCAGCTCCGTGACCGCGCCCGTCAGATCATCCACATACAGGAACGGCATCCGGAACACAGCTCCCATCGTTGAACGAATCACCTTTGGATTATAAATATCCACGCAGTCCCGGCTCATGAGAATTCCTGTGGCACCGGCCGCCTCGGCGGTACGGAAGATCGTGCCCAGATTTCCCGGATCCTGAAGACAGTCCAGAACAAGTACATGAGCCCGTCTGGTCTCCCCGCCCAGCAGGTCCGCCATACAATAATTCTTGCGCTTCACCACTGCCAGAATTCCCTGCGGCGTCTTTGTATCTGAAACATGGGCGAATACAGGGTCCGCCAGAATTTCCGTCCTCAGTTTTTTTCTCAGCATTTCTGACTCTTCCGGATAACGCCGGTCATAATTCTGCGCCAGATAGATTCTGTCAATCCTCCCCTGCCACGCGGGATCTTCCACCAGTTCCCGAACCATGCGCGGGCCTTCTACAAGAAACACGCCCTCTTCTTCCCGTGCGCGGCTTTTCTTCATCAGTTTTATCAGTTCCTTTACCTGCGTATTTGCCGTACTGGTTATCATCTCACTTCTCCTTATCCTCTCCGAAATATTTCTGTTTCTTTTTCAAACAATATAATTTACAATTTACAAAATCTCAACTTCTCCGAAAGCTTTTAAAAACTGTTTCTTTCCATAGCCCGGGAACTCTGCTTCCACCATCATATCATCCTCCGACAGAAGCACTCCTTCTCCATACTTTCTGTGTCTTACCCGGATCTGTCCCGAATTTCTCCCGCCGGAGAGCTGCTCCTGTTCGTCTTTTTTCTGCTCCTGAGCTTCTCTTTTCTGCTCCTGGGTTTCTCTTTTCTGCTCCTGTACTTCTCTTCGCAGCTGCCGCAGATTCTGCATCTTCTGTTTCTCATCCCGTACATCTGCTCTCTTCAGCAGATGTTCCGGGATCATCCGCAAATAACGACTGGGTTCACCGATCGCTCCCGGCTCATCCGGATTCGTATACCAGGACAGTTCCAGTTCATCCTTCGCCCGGGTAATTCCCACGAAAAAGAGCCTGCGCTCCTCTTCCTCCTGTTCATAATTTCTGCATCGCAGAGGAATGAGTCCCTGGTTTACTCCGATCAGAAACACAGTTTCAAACTCCAGCCCCTTGGATGCGTGAAGAGTCATCAGCCGCACCGCATTCCGTGGCTGCTCCTCCTTTCCGGAAGAATCCGCCGACTCATGTTCTCCTTCCGCTTCTTTCTCACCGGCATCCGTCTTCATTCCGTACAGAGCGGAACTGTTGATAAACTCCCGGACTCTTTTTACAAAATCCCTATTCCCGCTTTCTCCTGCCGCTGTGTCCCCGCGGACCGCACACACCGCGCACAGTTTTTTCAGGAAGTCCATTACAAGCCGCTCGTCTTCCGCATAACTCTCCTCAGCAGGATGCAGCGCCTCCCGAAGCTCAAAATACGCGAACAGCTCCTCCGGCGAGGGCATCCCATCCCCCGTACAGCCGGAAAAATGCCTTTCAAATCCTCTCATCTTCCAAAAAAGCCGCTCTGCTCCGCCTTTTCCCGCCGCGTTACGCACCTGATCGCCTGTTGCGTACTGCGCCTCTGATTCTGGATTTTTTACGATATCACGCGCCTTTTTCTTTGTACATTTTTCTCCATAGGAAGGGTTCGTAAGTACCTGAACCGCAGTCTGGACATCAGAAACATTTACAGAGAAACGCAATACTTTCACGATCCAGTTCAGTACCGGTATATCCCTCCATGTTTTTTTCACGGAAACCTCACACGGAACCCCGTACCGCTCAAACACTTTCAACAGGATCTCCGACTGATGCTGAAGACGGTAGAGTACCGCAACTTCACGGTAAGCTTTTCCGCCCTCATGCAGTGCCCTGATCCGCCCGGCCAGATACTCTGCTTCCTGAAACGGATCATAATGATTCTTCACTGTGATCCGCTCCGCCGCTTCCCTGCTTCCCTGTATCCTGTTTCCAAACTGCAGGAACCGGTTGGCAGCCTCCAGAATCGCAGCGTTGGAACGGTAATTCACAGGCAGAGTCAGTTCCTTTGCGCCGAACCGGTGCTTCAGCAGGAAGAACATATTATCACCGGTTCCACGCCAGCTGTAGATCACCTGATTTGGATCACCCACCGCAAATATCTTCGCCTTTTCACCGCCCCGCAGCGCTTCCAGAAAATCCAGCTGCATCCGGTCACTGTCCTGCACCTCATCCACAATGATCCACTCCGGATGCCGGCTCTCTTCACTCCCGCCAGCGTCGCGGCTGTTCTTCAGCAGCGCCGTACTCACGCGCAGCAGATCCGCAAAAGACATTTTATTCTGCTGTTTCTTCTCCTCCTCCAGCAGCGGATACAACCGGAACAGATCGTCCTTATAGCGGCTCTCTTCTTTTCCCAAAAGCCAGTTCTGATACTCCTGTTCCATTCTTTTTTTCAGACGGTTCTTATACTTTACCTTTAATCCATGTTCCGCGATTAAATCCAGCGCAAGATCCGTCTCTTCATCCGGATCCATAACCGTAAACTCCTTTGTCCATCCTGCCTTTTCCACCGGCAGATCACTTTTCAAAAGTCCCATCGCAACACTGTGAAATGTTCCGAATCCTCTCACCTGTTCCGGAGTGATTCCCGGTTCCCGCTTCAGAAGCCGGGCCGTGATTTCATCCGCCGCCTTGTTTGTAAACGTAAGAACAATCATCCGTTCAAGGGGAACGTTTCTTTCCAGATGAAGATATAAAATCTTTTCAATCAGAACCGTAGTCTTGCCGCTTCCCACATTGGCATTTACCACACAGGCGGGACTCTCATCCAGAACCGCCGCCCGCTGATATTCATTCAGACGGATTTCTCCGGAAACCGCACTCTCAGGAAAGCAGTCCGTCATACTTTCTCGCAAGTTTTCCACGCACCTTCTCTTTTTTCTCTCTGTTTTCCACAACCCGGACTTCGATTTTCATATCCGCCGGGCATACCGCATGATACCGCAGGGTATTTTCCAGCCCCCGAAGATTCTCTTCATCCATCAGCCACTCTTTGTAGAACCCGCTTCCCACAGTAAGAAGCAGGCGATGGCCTTCCACCGTCACCTCATCCACTGTTTTCAGGAAAGCACCTCCGCGCTCTCCGTTTTTCACCACATCATCACAGAATGCATCCCATTCAAGCGGCAGCCTGAAGAAAGAAAATCCTTTCTGTATAAACGGTCTGGTTTCTTCAATGATCTTATTTTCAAATTCCGGCGGCTCGCTTTCTGTCATAAGATTCTCCAGTCCCCAGAGAACCATCTTCTTGTCCAGGTTGTAATCCCCCACACAGGCAGGGCAGCCACTCTCACAGGAACAGCCTCTCACCATGCGCACAGCATTTTCAACAATCTTCGGCACCAGTTCATATATTTTCTCCGAATATCCCAGTCCGCCCTCATATTTGTCGTAAATATACAGGGAGACAACCTGTTCCTTACGCCCGTCAGGTATCACGGCGTTATTGGAAACCACCGCGTCAATATCGTCCCGTTCTGTCATGGTCGTCATCATCGCGGCGTTTTTCAGCGCATAACAAAGCCCTTCGAAATGATTGTTAAGCACCATCTCCCCGTTCCGGTTCGGCGCCAGAAGACTCCGGTACACCTCTGTCACATTTTCCGGGATATCAATCCATGCGCTCTCCGTATCATACGCCTTCTGCAGAGGCTGTGTCAGTTCCACATATCCCAGGTTCTGGTGATTGTGAAACTGGAGTTTCTTAAACATGGCGATTACTTCATTGACATTAATGTCTCCGAAATGAATCTTTGTACGCCCCATCTCCTCCTCATGGAAGGTCTGCAGGATCCTTGTTTCCTCTGTTCCGGCCGGAACTGTATAATAATTCCCCGAAAACGGCACCGCTTCAGCGGTTCTGCTCACCAGATCCAGCTTCAGCACTTCATACAGCACACCCTCATGCATGTAGACCGCTCCCGGATGCAGCTCATGATACGCCTGAGCCTCATCCATCTCCGTCACTTCCCGTCCCGGCCCCTTTGCCTGTCTGTACCCGTCCACAAATTCCACGTCATCCTTCACAATCAGCTTGAATCGGGTCTTATCCATATTCCGGAGACTGTAATCCCCTGCCGGAAAGGCCGGTCCCGCCCACGCGAAACGCCCTTCCAGGCTTTTTACTTCCTCCGCGTTCATCAGAACCGGGATCACTTCCCCCAGATCCGGGAAAAGGGAAACATCATCCAGTGAAAGAGGCATCTCCGCTGCCGCAGCCCGGATATGCGCCAGCTCAATCAGCAGATTATCCGGATCTACAATCGCATTCTCACTTGTCTGAGAAAACAGCCACTCCGGCTCTATGGCAATATACTGATCAAAAGGCTGATTCTCCAGAATCAGATAATTTACGCACTTTTCTCCGCTTCGTCCGGCACGTCCGGTCTGCTGCCAGAAAGACGCGCGTGTTCCCGGATAACCGACAATCACGGTGGAATCCAGTTTCCCGATATCGATCCCCAATTCCAGAGCATTGGTCGATACCAGTCCGGACAGCTCCCCTTCCGCCATCTTCCGTTCGATCTCCCGACGTTCCAGCGGTGTATAGCCGCCCCGGTATCCGGCGATTCTGCTGCTGTCTCCATTTCCCAGAAATCCCGCCGCATCCAGCTTGTCCCGGGACTCCTTCAGAATCACCTCCACATTTCTCCTGCTTCTGCCAAAAGCAATAAAGTGGTGATCCTTCTCCACCAGTTCCGGGATCAGATCCGCAGCCACAGTCGAAGCCGAAACTCTTCCGTAAACTTTATCATTGCTTCCCTTGATCTCAGGCGGCTGCACGATCCGGTATTCCTTCTCCGGCGCCGGCGCTCCATCCCGGTCAATCAGTGAAAACTTCTCCCCGCAGATATGCTCTGCCAGCTCCACCGGATTCGCAATCGTAGCGGAACTGCAGAGGAACTGCTGCTTCGAGTGATAATATCCGCAGACGCGCTTCATCCTGCGGAAGATATTCGCCAGATGAGCGCCGAACGCTCCCCGATAACTGTGAAGCTCATCGATCACCACAAATTTCAGATTCGTGAAAATAAAATCGAAGCCATATCTGCTGTGATTCGGCAAAAACGCCGCGTTAAGCATCTCCGGATTGGTCAGGATAATATTCGCGCTCTTCCGGATCCGGCTCCGCTCCGCCTGCATGGTATCTCCGTCATAGACCCCCGCCGAGATCCTTCCCTCACCGAAATATTCCAGAAACGGCTGAAGCGCCCTGTACTGATCCGCCGCAAGCGCCTTCGTAGGATAGATAAAGATCGCCCTGGTGAGGGGATCCTCAAGAATCGCCTGTAAAACAGGAAGCAGGAAGCTCAAGGTCTTCCCGCTTGCCGTAGAAGTTGTAATCACGATATTTTCTCCATCCTGCGCCTTCTCAAACATCTCAGCCTGATGCGCGTACAGACGGGGAATCCCGTGCGAAGTCAGATAAGAACAGATATCCGGGTGAAGCCTCTCCGGGAAATCAGCCAGAGAAGCCGTACGAGCCGGCACTGTTCTTTTATAGATCACAAGATCCTGTATATTCTTCGTAGGATGCTCTCTCATATATGTATCTTCTCCTTCCGGACATCTGCTCCCGACAGAGGCCACAGGTTTTAATATATTTTTTCAATCTCATCCGTAATCCCATACTGTTCCCGGAAACTTTGCAGATCCGATTCATCCCGGATCAGCATGACTTCCTCAAACCTGCCGTCATCCAGTCTCTGAAAGCCGGCCACCTGTTCGCCGGTGCAGATGCTACAGCGAAGGACCGGCCGACGGATGGCGGGGTCGTATGATTTTTGTACGGGTGATCTGTTCTTTTTTGAAAATATATGAAACATCAGACCTGCCTCCTTTGAAGTCCTTATACATGTTTTATTCCCGTCATTGCCATAACGCCAGTTATCCCGGTCACCTGTCAGTCGAATGGCAGCTCTTCATCTATACTGCGCAAAAGTTCCTCATCAAGCGCAAAATCCTCATCATCCATTTCCGTCAGAAATTCTCCAAGCCCCTCATCATATTCGTTCAGTGCATCCTCTATCTTTCGCGCCATTTCTTTATACAGCCGGAGCGCCGCAACAAAGATCACACTGTTTTCATCTGTGCATACAGTATCCTCTGTTATGTACTGCCTGACAATCTTTTCTCCGCCTTCGAAATCCTTCATGTTGATTATCGTATGGATCAGCGCTGAGACTGCTATCGGGTTATCCTTTTCGTCTGCCACCCAGTCTTCACAATATTTCAGGGCTTCCTCCTGCTTCCCCTGATCGCCAAGAGCCAAGGCAAGGGCGAAACGAACGTCCGAAGGGTACTCTTCCTTCCAGTCAAAGAGTTTCAGCAGCTTTCGGCAGACCGACTCAAGCTCCACATACATTTCGCACGTATCCAGCACGTCCATATAGTCCTCAATCCATCCCTGCACATCATAGCAGTAATCCGTCTCTTCATCCAGAAGATAAAGCTCTCTCGCAAAATCCGGGGCTGTCTGACGTCCGTCAGAAATAATCTCCAGAAGGATATTAAAACATTCATTCCATTTGCTTATATCTGTTTTTTCGGAGTCCAGGTCAGCATAACATTCTTCCGTAAGGCGATCAAATTTTTTCCACAATTTGTTCAGTCTGTTCATAATTTTCTCCTTTACTCATTAATTTTTAGCCATCCCCGTACTCTTTCCTTCAGTTCATCGCTGAACCCGTCCAGATCCTCATACCCGATAGCGCCTTCCTCTATAAGCGAAAGGATATTGCTAAGCATCTGCGAACGACTCTTCCGCAGTATAACCCCTTTATCCTTCTTATCTTTGTTAATCCTTTTTTCCAGCGCCCAGAATTTGTCTGACGCATTGCCCTCGCCGCTGAGCAACTCTATATACTCTTTATTCAGCTTGTCCATATAAGCTTCCTGCCAGTCGGAAACTCTGCTTCTGAAAAGCTTCCAGTCTTTCTCTGTAAATCCCATTCTTTCCATAATCAATATTTCTTCATTTCTTCCTTAAATGCTCTGTGCCTTGTAATCACCTTGTAATGCCTTGTAATTACCTTGTATTTTAACGAATAATCTTGCAGCAATATTATTTGATCGTCCCGTGCTTTTCCTTATAGTTTCGGGATTTCTTTTCCTACAGTTGCTCTAAAAAGCCCTCCCTGTCATCCTCAGGGAGACTGTGAGCGTAATTTTTAATCCAGTTCTGCAACTCGGCTTCTGTTCTAAAGCGGGAAAGGCTTTCTTCAACTGAGGTCATAAAGGTTTTAAAATCCATGGCAAATGTACTCCTTAAAACAAAATTAATATTTTGCCTCTACTGAAATATGGTTTTTAATCAAATCAATCAGTCCCTGATCTGC
>CALWBC010000144.1 GCA_944375755.1 uncultured Mediterraneibacter sp.
CTCATCATTTCCCGAAGAGCTGCTTTTTGTGGGGTATCCTTTTTTCTTGCCATAAAACAAACCTCCAAACTGGTAAGTCTATCTTACATCAGTTTGGAGGTTTACACAAACTTTGGGATACTCCCAATCGGCATCCCTGACAGCATTCCGATTCTGTATGTAGTCAGCATAAACGTGATTCCCATAAAGGCAATTGGAATAATCAGCCAGATCATCCGATAGCCGTAGTCAGCTCCTAACATGGCTGATGTTGTGATATTACCTGGTCCGATGACAACTCCGGTCAAAATGATTCCGGGGCCTACTCTCTTTATTATTTCGAGAAAAGAAAGTTTTTTCACTTCCTTTCCATCTATCATTACTTTACCCATATCATACCTCCTGATATGAAACCGGCTGTGGATGTCTGAGGGAAAGAACCTTTTTCCTTTCTGACAGCCACAGCCTTAATTATCTTTAGTCTTCGTACTGGCTCATGTCAACTTTCGGAAGGCCGCTGCGTTCGATTCCAAGCGCAACCCAGTCTTTTTCTTCCTGATTCAGCGGAAGAACCGGTTTGCGCATCAGTGCGGATGTGAATACGCCACGCTGTACCAGAGCTTCTTTCAGACGTGCATGTGCTTCACCGGAAGGCTGACCGCCGCCATAGATAGCCTGGGAAATATGATAGATACGGTTGGACCAGTCCTGTGCCTCTTTCAAAGTATGTTTCTCGGGATTTTTGAATACATCCCATGCCGGGCAGATGAGTTCCGGTACGCAGCCGGCAAAACCGATCAGAGCACCGTCCATACCCGGGAACCAGCTTACGCACAGTGTCTCGTCATGGCAGGTAATGAGGGAGATGTCCGGGCATTCTTCGCGGAGCAGTCTTACATCGTGTTCATAGATCGATGTAACACGTGTTCCCATTTTGATGCATTTCACATGATCGATTTCCTTGCACATCTTGATCAGTGTTTCAACCGGATAGAAGGCTTTGCTTGTAGCCGGATACAGGTGGATGATAATATCGATATCCGCACCCTCTGCTACATCTTTTACGTATTCAAACGGAGCATTTGCATTCATTCCGAAGCGGAGCCACATATGAGGAGGCATCAGAAGGATTCCGTCAGCTCCGGCTGCTTTTGCTTCTTTCGCCATCTCGATACTCTCGATGGTGTTCTCACAGTTGATTCCTGAGATAATCGTCATAACGTCACCGCATTCTTCTGAGCAGATCTCTACGACACGTTTGCGTTCCGCACGGCTTAATCCTGTGATTTCACCTGTATGTCCATTGCACACAAGACCTTCGATTCCTTTTCTGTAGAAGCTTTTGATCCAGCGGAGGTAAGCACGGAACTCTTTCTCGTTGATTGAGTAGTCATCGTTAAGCGGGACGGAAACTGCCGGGAAGATTGTTTTAAATGTTTTTACTTTAGCCATGATAAATTCTCCTTTTCTATTTCTATTATTCTGTTATGGTTTGACAGAAATTTTTAGTTTTTTCCCAGGCCTGCGCACTGCCCGGCTTTTGTGTACAAACGTTTGTATAACTTGTGATTCTTTTATATCATGCGGGGATTTTAACGTCAATAATTTGGAGAGTGTCTGCAAAAAATTGCATATAAGATGCAAAAAGTTGCATATTTTGTAAAAAAGCAGAGCTAAAAAAGAGAAGAAATCCGTTAATTTTAACATAAGTAATCTTGACGTATATGGACTTGATTGTATATAATTTTTATATGCAAACCTTTGCATACTGATAAATACAAGGAAAGTATATGTGAAGAAGGTGAAAAGATGGCTACATTAAAGGATGTGGCAAAACTTGCGGACGTGGATGTCAGCACCGTATCAAGGGCTCTGAATAATACTTCTTATGTACATCCTGAGACAAAAGCGCGTATTCTGGCGGCGGTGAAAGAACTGAGCTATACCCCGAACGTTCTGGCACAGGGACTGAGGCAGGGAAAGCGCCATACCATCGGTGTGCTTGTTCCCCGCCTGCATATGACCGTGTTCGCTGCGACCACCCAGGGAATTGAGGAGGAGGCCAGAAAACGGGGGTATGCCACGATGATCTGTAATACAGAGGATGATGCAAAGATCGAAAGGGAGAGCCTGAACCGGCTCAGAAACGGGTTTGTAGACGGCATTATCATTACCGGAACAGGAAGAAACAGCCGAATTATCCGTGACATCAGGACAAGTGGTCTTGCTGTGACTCAGATTATGAGAAAACAGATCGAAAATATCAGCAGTGTTACAGTAGATTATGAAGCGTGCGGATATGAAGCAGTGAAGTATCTGGCAGGGAAGGGGTGCAGAGAGATCGGGCTGATTAACGGTTCTATGAAACTCTCTCCGTATAAAGGAAGATATGACGGATATCAGCGTGCCCTGAAAGAACTGGGATTCTCTGAGACATGTGCTGTGTCCGAATCATCGGTACACAGCCTTGAGTATGGGTATCAGTGCGCCATGGAACTGCTGGCACAGAATCCGGAACTGGACGCTATCATGGCTGCTACCGATATCCAGGGAATCGGCGCTATGCGCGCTCTGAAGGAAAGCGCGGTCAAAGTGCCGGATGAAATCAGGGTGATCAGTCTGACGGGAGATATTATCAGCGGCATGCTGGAGACTTCCATGACATCTCTTGAGATGCCGGCCCATGAGATGGGAGTGAAGGCCGCTGCGATGACAATAGAAGAAATAGAGGCGCCGGCAGATCATAAGCCAACGCCGCAGCATCTCGTGTTTTCCTCTGAGCTGGTGGAGCGGGAGAGCGGCTGATATCCTATGCGTTCTTCGCCTTATATTCTTCTCCCCAGGTCCGCATGGCATCGAGAATCGGTTTTAGACTCCAGCCCAGTTCCGTCAGGGAATACTCTACATGAGGCGGTACCTCTGGAAAGACCTTTCGGTTTATAAGACCATTGCTTTCCATATCCCGAAGCTGGGCGGTAAGCACTTTCTGAGAAACGCTCCCGATTGATTTTTTCAGCTCTCCGAATCTCTTCGTACCGGTAAGCAGATCACGGAGAATCAGAACTTTCCATTTGTCCCCGATGAGAGTAAGGGTTGTCTCTACCGGACATGCGGGAAGTTCTTTTTTGGCGGTTTGTTCTGACATATTGATTCCTCCCTTGGATGTTCAGTATGGTTTCTTATGGAAACCTGGATTCAGAAATAAACATGGTTTCCATTATGACTGTATAGAAATTTTATACCATAAGAAAGGATTTTTCAATCAGCTATTTAGTGCATTAACGGGAATGTTTCTGATGGAAACTGAATACGGACGAGGTGAGTTT
>CALWBC010000145.1 GCA_944375755.1 uncultured Mediterraneibacter sp.
TCGGAACAGATGGAGTGCCTCTGCACGAACATCTGGCTCCGGCGTTACATCCATTCAAAGCTTTGAAGTAAGTGGGCTCAGCATGGCGATGCAGCCCCCTGTTTTTGAACGTCCCCCAATCGAAAAAATCACCTCGTCCGTATTCAGTTTCCATCAAAAATCTTCCCGTTAATGCACTAAATAGCTGCAATTAAACTATTGAATGTAAGAATATACAGTGTTAATCTATTATATGCCGGCTTTGTTTCCGACACACCGGAAACGCCCGGCATGCTGTTTGGCACTGCGGTGCCAAATGCGGAAATGTTACTTTTGGAGGAAGGGGTATGCAGTCAAAATCAAAAATACTGAAAAAGGCTTTTAGAGCAGCTTTTCCTTATACGATACCGATTTTTGCTGGTTTCTGGTTCCTTGGACTTACCTATGGAATCTATATGAATGTTTCAGGATTCAGCTTCTGGTATCCGATGCTGATGAGCATTACGATTTTTGCCGGATCGATTGAGTTCGTGACGGTTAATATGCTGCTCGGGGCATTTAATCCCATGCAGGCGTTTGCCATGACGCTGATGATTAATGCCAGACATCTGTTTTATGGAATTTCCATGCTGGACCGGTTCAGAGGGCTCGGATGGAAGAAGGTATATCTTATCTTCGGCATGTGCGATGAGACATTTTCCATCAATTATACCGCGGATATTCCGGAAGGAGTTGACAGAGGCTGGTTCATGTTCTTTGTCACGCTGCTGAATCATTTTTACTGGTTTTTTGGCGCCACGCTGGGAGGTGTCTTCGGATCTCTGATTCATTTTAATACGGAAGGGCTTGACTTTGTCATGACCGCCATGTTTGTGGTAATCTTTCTGGAGCAGTGGCTCAAGGAGAAGAACCATGTCAGTTCTCTTCTCGGGCTGGGAATATCCTTTCTCTGCCTGCTGGCCTTTGGAGCTGATAACTTTATCATTCCGGCTATGCTGGCACTTCTTGTAGTGCTGACGATGATGAGACGTCCCCTGGAACGGGCGGCAGAGACGGGAAATATTGCAGGGGCAGGTATGGATTCAAATCCAGCATCAGAACTGACCCGTGAGTCAGAGCGAAAGAGGCTGACGGGAGGACCGTCCGCAGGAGAGAGAGGAGGAGAGGTACAGTGACACTGACACAGCAGATTATTACAATAGGAATGGTTGTTCTGGGCACGGCAGTGACCCGTTTCCTGCCCTTTCTTGTATTTCCGGCGGGCAGGCCGACGCCAAAATACATACAGTATCTGGGAAAGGTGCTTCCATCGGCAGTCTTTGGCCTGCTGATCATCTACTGTCTGAGAAATGTCAGCGCTTTTTCGGGAAGCCATGCCATTCCGGAGCTGATCTCAATTCTGCTTGTTATCATTCTGCATGTGTGGAAGCGGCAGATGCTTCTTTCTATTGCGGGCGGGACGGTATGTTATATGCTTCTGGTGCAGTTTGTCTTTTAGGCGGTTTTACGATCTGTTCAGGGTTTGAACGTTTTTTGACAAGTTTGAATGTTTTCGCTGACAGCTGTTTCTTGACAAAAATAGAGAAATCCTGTATATTATCTGGTATAGCAAAGGCGCTTGATCAGTTGGTCAGGCGTCTTTTTTACATATATTTGTTCAGAAAACTGCTGAAAACAGTTTCCCGGACAGCTGTTCTTCCGAATGGAAAACGGCAATGGTCAGACACAAAGAAAGAAGAGAGACAAAGGCGTTTCACCTGCTTGCGGCGGGGAAACGCCTTTTTTCAGGAGGAGAGATTATGAGAGAACTGATTGAACACACAGAGGGAATCAACCGGCTGATGGCGCGTTATGGCGTCAAGTTCGGTATCTATAAGAACGGGGAGTTTCACGAGCAGCTGTTCCCGTTTGATGCGATTCCAAGAGTTATTACCCATGAAGACTTTCAGCAGCTTGAAAAGGGGCTGATCCAGCGTGTGGATGCTCTTAATCTCTTTCTGAATGATATTTACGGAGAAAAAAAGATTATTCATGACGGCGTGATACCGGAAGAATTTGTGTTTATCTCATCTGGTTATCTGCCCCAGTGTGAGGGGATTATCCCTCCGAAGAAGATATACAGCCACATCTCAGGAATCGATCTGGTGCTCGGAAAAGACGGAGAATGGTATATTCTGGAAGATAACCTGAGGATCCCTTCAGGGGCATCTTATCCGATGATTGCCAGGGAAATCTGCAGGAGAGTTTCTCCGGCTACATTCGGAAATAATTCCGTGGTGGATAACAGAAACTACGCCGATATGCCAAAAGAGACGATGGAATGGGTAAATACAGGAGGAATTCCTGTGATTATGACCCCGGGACGTTACAATGCGGCATATTTTGAGCACTCCTATCTGGCGGAACGGACCGGCAGCGCGCTTGCATCGTGCACGGATCTGTTCGTGGAGGACAATCATCTTTATTACAGGGATTACAGAGACCGGAAACAGAAAGTCGGCGTGATCTACCGGAGAATATCGGATGACTACCTGGATCCCATGACGTTCCTCCCGGAGTCGCTGATCGGCATTCCGAATATCATGGATGTCTACCGCAGCGGCAATGTGGCGATTGTGAATGCGCCGGGCAACGGGGTGGCTGATGATAAGGGAATCTACTATTTTGTCCCGAAGATGATCCGATATTATCTGGATCAGGAGCCGATTCTGAAGAATGCGCCCACATATCTGCCGTTTTATGAGGAGGACAGGAAATATGTACTTGATCATCTGGAGAACCTTGTCATTAAAGATGTGGCGGAAGCCGGAGGCTACGGTGTGATCTTCGGAAATGAACTGAGCAGCGAAAAGCTCTCGGAGATGAAGCGGCTTATTGAAAAGGAGTCCCGAAGGTTTATCGCCCAGGAGGTGATCGATTTTCAGGACATGGAAGTGATGGACGGGGACGAAAAGGTTCTCAGAAAAGCAGATCTCCGCGCTTTTGTTCTGTCGGGTGAAACCACCAGGGTATGGCCAAGCGGCCTTACCAGATTTTCAAGAAACGCGGATTCTTTTGTAGTTAATTCATCACAGGGAGGAGGTTTTAAAGACACATGGGTATTATCTCAATGGAAAAAGTAGACCATCTGTACTGGCTGGGACGTTATACGGAACGGGTTTATACAACACTGCGCGTGTTCTTTCATATTTATGATCATATGATCGAACAGCCGGAAGGCGTTTATGCGAAATACTGTGAAAAGCTGAATATCCCGGAGATTTATACGTCCAACAGGCAGTTTGTGCAGTCCTATCTCTTCGGGGCGGATAATCCGGATTCCGTCTACTCTAATATGAAGCGGGCGTATGACAACGCGATTGTACTCAGGGATGAATTAAGCAGTACGGTTCTTTCCTATGTACAGCTTGCACTGGATACATTTGAGTCCTGCAGGAAAACCACGGCACCGCTGCTGGAACTTCAGCAGGTGATTGACGATCTGCTGGCTTTCTGGGGAGGAGCGGATGATTACGTGGAAGAGGAAGACTGCCGCAACATTTTAAAGTGCGGAAAATACGTGGAACGGCTGGATCTGAGTATCCGGCTTGACTATCACACAAAGGATCTGGAGAAGGAGTACCGGAAGCTGTGCAACCGTCTTGAAAAGACGAATCTGGATTACAGCAAAGAAAAGCTGAGCCGTCTTGAGGCGATCATCCTTCAGGGAGAAGATCCAAAGAGTTATTGTCAGGAGGCCCTGGCCTGTCTGGGCGGTCTTTTTACATAAAGATCTGCCGGCAGACGGAAAGAAACGATTCTGATAAGAAAGCTGAGGCTTTATATTTATGAGAAAACTGAAATTTGAGTACAGTATGGAACTGAAGTTCTCGTCTCCGGTGAACAGCCACTATTTTGCCCTGCGCTGTGTACCCGGGGACTCTTTGCGGCAGAAGATTACGCTGGACGTATGCAGGGTGGCACCTGCGGACTATACAAGTATGGACAGGGACGGATTTGGAAATCTGAAGATCAGCGGATGCTGCGGGGATTATCATGATACGTTTGGCTACAGTGTCAGGGGCCTGGCCGTGACTGAGGGAATGATCGTTCAGAAATGCCCGCTGCATCCTATGTACCGGTATCCGTCAAAGTATACGCAGTATGAACCGGAAGTCAGAGCATTCACGAAAACGGCATGGAAAGAAAGCGGAGCAAACAGCGCGGAGACGGATCTGGAGAAAGCGGTACGGGTCATGGACTATCTGTATCATCATTTTTTATACATTCCGGGAGTGACCGATATCAGGACAACCGCCGCGGACGCGTTGCGGCTTGGAAGAGGAGTATGCCAGGACTACGCCCATATTATGACGGCGGTGATGCGCTGCGCGGGAATTCCCGCCCGATATGTAAACGGTCTTATGATCGGAGAGGGCGCCACTCATGCGTGGGTGGAGATCTATACGGACGGCGGATGGTATGGACTGGATCCTACGAACAACCTGCATGTTGATGATTATTATAT
Source organism: uncultured Mediterraneibacter sp. (assembly GCA_944375755.1). Classification (GTDB taxonomy): domain Bacteria; phylum Bacillota; class Clostridia; order Lachnospirales; family Lachnospiraceae; genus Mediterraneibacter. Next base: position 4,487 of record CALWBC010000145.1, read on the forward strand.
CAAGCTGGCACATGGGCGGGACTACGGAGACTGTGAAGTCGATCGGGGAATCTTTCGGGGAAATGCCGTTCAAAGACAGAAAATTTATGTAAATGTGGAGGAAATCAGCAATGATAGAGACAGTTGTGTCAATGGAACTTCCCGTGGATGAGAAACTGACAATCCGGAAAAACCGGATTATGCCAACACATCCATCAGGAGAAGAAAAAAGAATTGCAATCGTGACAGGAACCCATGGTGATGAACTGGAGGGACAGTTTGTCTGTTATGAACTGCTTCGGCGGCTGAAGGCGGAACCGGGATATCTGAAAGGAATCGTGGATGTCTATCCGGCGCTGAATCCGCTGGGGATTGATTCAATTACAAGAGGTATCCCCATGTTCGATCTGGACATGAACCGGATATTTCCGGGAAATGAGGAAGGGCCGATGATGGAATCCATGGTTTACCGTCTGACAGAAGATCTGAAAGGTGCGGATCTGTGCGTGGATATCCATGCCAGCAATATTTTCCTGATGGAGCTTCCCCAGGTTCGGATCAATGAGCTTACAGCAGAGACGCTTGTGCCTCTTGCCAGGAAGATCAATGTAGATTTCGTCTGGGTTCACGCGTCCGCGACTGTGCTGGAATCAACGCTTGCCTACAGTCTGAACTGTGTCGGAACACCGACTCTTGTGGTGGAGATGGGAGTCGGCATGAGGATCACGAAAACATACGGGTATCAGCTGGTGGAAGGCATTCTTAACGTGATGAAGGAGATGGGCGTCTGGGAAGGCAGCGTTGGCGAAGTGAGAACTCCTGTCGTATCTACGGATCGGGAGGTAGGGTATCTTAATGCGGACAGTGCCGGAATTTATGTCCCGAAGATAAAAATCGGGGAACAGGTTGAAAAAGGAGCTCTCCTTGGGGAAATCTTAAATCCTTTGACCGGAGATGTGGAGCAGGCAGTGACAGCTCCCATATCAGGACTGGTATTTACACGAAGGGAATACCCGGTAGTTTACAGCGGTTCGCTGCTGGGGCGGATTCTGGGAGGTGTGGAAAAATGAGAAAAACAGAGATCTACAATATGAAGTCTCCTTACAGAGAGGATTTAAAGATCAGCGGATACAGTTTCGGCCACGGGCGGAAGTCGGCATGTATCGTGGGCAGTATCCGGGGAAATGAAGTACAGCAGCTGTATGTCTGCTCTCAGATTGTCAGAAAACTGGAAGAACTGGAGGCGGCAAACGCGATCACGGCGGACAGAGAGATCCTTGTGGTTCCGTCAGTAAATCATCATGCCATGAACATCGGAAAACGCTTCTGGCCGGTCGATAACACAGATATCAACCGGATGTTTCCGGGCTATGATCTGGGGGAAACAACTCAGCGGATCGCCGCGGGTGTATTCGAGAAAGTGAAAGATTATGATTATGGCATCCAGTTCGCAAGTTTCTATATGCCTGGAGATTTTATACCTCATGTCCGTATGATGGATACGGGGAAGCAGAACACAAGTCTGGCCGGGCTGTTCGGGCTTCCGTATGTGGTAGTAAGAAAACCCAAACCAATCGATACGACCACACTGAATTATAACTGGCAGATCTGGGATACAAACGCGTTTTCTCTCTATACGATGGAGACGGATTTTATCGATGAAGTGTCTGCAAGGCAGGCGGTTTCAGCAGTACTTCGTTTCCTTACAAGAATGGGAATCCTGAAATACAACAGTCATAACGGATATATTTCGACTGTGATCGGAGAGGAAGAACTGACTTCCGTTAGAACCTCCTGCGGAGGAATCTACAGAAGACTCTGCCATCCGGGGGATGAAGTACATATGGGAATGCCGCTTGCGGAAATCGTTCACCCCTATGAGGGCAATGTGATATCAACTGTTCTTTCCCCAACGGAGGGAATCGTATTTTTCACCCACAAAAAGCCGCTTGTGACAGAGAATGAGGTAATCTTCAAGATCATCCGGCGGCTGCATGAATAAATTCGGCAGCCAGGCGTGCATCAGACAGGTCAGAAGAAGTGGAAAGGGACCGCCTGCCTCTTATATGGCCGACGATCCCTTTCAGTAAAAGATTGAAACAGGAACAACCCCTGAACTGAAATATTTAGTCTATACACATAATGTTTTCAGTCTTTTATATCCAGTTGTTTTCTGAGCTCTGCAATCAGTCTTTCTTTTTCAGCAAGATCGGATTCTTTCTGACTGAGCAGGACCTGCTGCATTTTCAGTTCTTTTTTCTGTGCATCAATTGTGTCTTTTTGTGTATCGATTGTGTCTTTTTGTGTATCAATTACATCCTGCATTTCATCAATCATATACTGTACTGTGTTACGATCCAGTTCCTGCAATTCCTTGGAAAACATTTCCATCACCTTCTCCGTATTACGGCACAGCTGGTAGATTTCCTCATAATATTTTTTAAACTGCGGATATTGATCAATCAGTTTTATGATCATCTCCGGCTCATCAATACTGAGAAAAGTCAGCCATGCATCCAGCTTGCTTCTGATACCTTTATTGTGAAGAATCACACGGAAAATGTCAAGCGGAAGAAAGACAAATTCCTGGAGCAGATCCAACGGCGAAATATCTGAAAAATATAGCATATAGCATATAATAGTGCTATAATACAGGCAGAACAAAACGGACGGCAGGTAACCGGGAGGTGAGCATATGGAAGCACTTGGATTCTTACTTCTTATTCTGGCTTTCGGAGGCGTTGTCGCAGCGACATATCTGAGGGGCAGGGCATGGAAAGATTTCACAGACAGAGTGACTGACAAGAAAGAGTAAAAAAGAAACAGCAGGATTGTAGTTCAAAAAAGGGAAGCTTATCGCTTCCCTTTTTAATTGAGTCATATGTATGTTTTATTTTTCTTTTCGTCTGAAAATACACTTAAAAACGAACCTTACAAGCGGTCCCGCATAGCAAATCTGCCAGAAAAATGCCATCGGGAAATTAAAAGCCACTGTCTGCAGCCAGACAGGGATCAGATTTGATCCGGCATTTTTGAAAAGAATCGTGGCAACGAGACTCATCAGCGGACACATCCACATAACAGATACTGCGGAAATCGCAAGAACCAGATGGAAAGGATTCTCTTTTTCCGGGTTGATGAGTTTAAAAGCTGTTCTTTTCGCCATTTTCCCAACAAAGAAAAAGTCAAGAATAAAAGCAACAGGAGCCATGATCACCAGTTCATGGAAGGCGGAAAGAAAAACAGAGTAATTCATTCCTCCCATATTCAGTGCAATGTTGTAGCAGATCATGGCATAAACCATGACAAATACCATGATAATAGTAAAAATTACATCTTCAAATTTTGTCTTTGGCATAAAAAATCCTCCTTAGTAAAATGAATATAGAATCAGCAGAAAAACCGTGTTGTTCGTTATTCATTCAGGAGAATGTACGTTTCCAATATTATACCTGGATTTTCTCAGCGGGGATCATATTACCATAAGAAATAGAAATTCGTCAAGTAAAAAAGTAATTTGTCAGCTATTTAATTCATTAACAACTGATTTCAAAATGGGTGAAACCAGAGGGGATTATCAGAACGTATTTCTGCGGAGACGGAGATGCGTACGGGTTCCGCTCCAGGAAATAAGTGCAGCTAAAAGTTCCGGGTGCGGACTAAATGCAAAGACTGCCGGTGGAGAACTCGCTTACGCTCAGACAACTCCGCCGCCAGCCTTAACGTCCGCACCCGAAACCTTAAGATGCACTAGATTTCCTTCCGAAGTCACCCTCCCACATCTCCATCTCCGCAGAAAAGGTATTGAAATGGGGCTGGTTTCGTAATCTTTCAAATGGAAAAGTGAATGAATAAACAGCTGTAAGAAAATAAGGTGCGGCCGGTAGGTACTACAGATTTCAGCACCTCTCAGCCGCAACGTTAGTTTTTTATTCAGTCTATGTTGTTGATTGACGGGAAGGTTTTTGGTCGAAACTACAGCCGCCGATGTGCTTTTCCGATCGGATGAACCA
>CALWBC010000146.1 GCA_944375755.1 uncultured Mediterraneibacter sp.
GCCCAAAAATCCAGAATGTGTCTGGCAGGAAGCATCCGTGACGTGATTCTGATGAGAAACTTTGATCTGCTTACCATTATCGGAAGCTTTTTCGTGGTAATGCTGATATTCAATGTGGCAACAGGACGTTTTATTCTCGCGTTTGACACACCGGGAGTGATCGCTCATTCGGAGCATCTCTGGAACATTCTCGGCATGTACGCGGTCGGTTTCGCGGCGGTTCTGGCAGGCGGATGCCCGCTTCGTCAGCTGATTCTGGCAGGACAGGGATCTTCGGATTCCGCGGTGACGGTTCTCGGAATGTTTATCGGTGCCGCCATGGCGCATAATCTGGGCCTTGCCGCAAGCGCGACGGCACTGAACGCCGAGACGCAGGAAATCACCGCGGGCAGCGTGCCGCTGAACGGAAAAGTGGCGGTGATCATCTGCATTATCGTATGCTTTGTAATCGGACTGACGAATAAGAGAAGCGAAGGAAAGTAGAAAACAGCAGGTAAAAAATCAGAAGAAAGGCAGAGGAAAAACATGAGAGAAGTAGACGCAAGAGGGCTGTCCTGCCCGGAACCGGTCATGCTGACAGAAGATGCGTTAAAGAGTGGAAAAGATCCGGTCAGAGTGTTGGTAAGTGAGCCGCACCAGCGCATGAATGTGGAAAAGTATGCGAGAGATCACGGGAGAAAGGCAACATCCACACCGATTGACGATGGATTTGCAGTTGTGATCGAGTAAGTCTGAGAAAGAAATGAAACAGTTATGAGAAAGAAAGAGTTGAAACTTGTCGTTACGTTTCACACGACAGCGGATGCCATGGCCATGGAGAAGGCGTGCCGGGCGCAGGAGGTTCCCGGCAGGCTGATTCCCGTGCCCAGGGCCATCTCCGCGGGCTGCGGACTGGCATGGTGCGCGCCTCTTGAAGAGCGCGGACGCGTGAGCGCTGTCATGAAAGAACACGGAATCGAGGAGGAAGCACTGCACGAATGTATGGTGTAGGGCGGATGCGGGGAAGCGGATTTTCGGAATCTGCTTCCACGTTTCAGTATGTATGATACAAAGATATGATGACAGTACAAATCTCCGTCACATTTGAAACACAAAAGATTCACACTATTCTGTTACCCTTTCTGAGATGCCGGAGCAAAATGGAATTTGCTTCCAAAAGCATAATATGCCCGGCAGTCGTGTGCATACATATAAGTGATGAATGCAGAGAGGCAAAACTAATATCAGGAGGGTAAAGACTTTGATCGAAGTAAAGAATCTGGTGAAGAAATATGGGAATCATCTGGCTGTAGACCACCTGAGTTTTCAGATTGAAGCCGGGAAGATCTATGGCTTTTTAGGTCCCAACGGAGCCGGAAAATCAACAACCATGAATATTATGACGGGATATCTGGGCGCAACGGAAGGAGAAGTCCTGATCGACGGGCACGATATCCTCAAAGAACCCGAGGAGGCAAAGCGGCATATCGGATATCTGCCGGAACAGCCTCCTCTTTATATGGATATGACGGTCCGGGAATACCTGGAATTTGCCGCGGAGCTCAAAGGTATCGGAAAGGCAAAGCGCGCGGAAGAGATTACCGAGATTGAAAAAATGGTGCGCATCAGCGATGTGGAAAAGCGGCTGATTAAAAATCTGTCCAAAGGTTACCGCCAGAGGGTGGGACTTGCCCAGGCAGTGCTTGGATTCCCGGAGATTATTATTCTGGATGAGCCGACCGTAGGGCTGGATCCGAAGCAGATCATCGAGATCCGTGAGCTGATCCGGAAGCTGGCGAAGAAACATACGGTAATCTTAAGCTCCCATATTCTCGCGGAAGTAAGGGAAGTCTGTGATTATATTCTGATTATATCAAAGGGCAGACTGGTGGCGAGTGATACACCGGAGAATCTGGAGAAAATGCTGGATGATCATACCACGGTAGTGATAGAAGCCCAGTCATCGCCTTCGGAGATGCGCCTGATTCTGAAAAATATTCCCGGAATTGAGTCGGTTGAGACGGAAGATGCGGGGGATTATGTGACCTGGGCGAGAATCCGGGAGAAGAAAGGCGAGGATGTCAGAGAACGCATATTCCGGGCGTTTGCGTCCGCCCAGACTCCTCTGCGCACGTTAAAGACAGAAGGAACCAGTCTGGAAGATGTGTTCATGCAGCTGACGCAGACGGATACGCTGCCGGAGGCATTTGCGGAGAAAATTCAGCGGGAGGAGGCAGAGTAATATGCTGGCGGTATATAAAAGAGAATTAAAATCATATTTTCAGTCCATGGTTGGCTGTGTGTTCGTGGCGTTTCTGGTCGCGTTTACGGGAATCTATTTTATGGCGTATAACATGACAGCGGGATATCCGTATTTTTCCTATACATTATCCGGTTCTCTGATCGTATTTCTGGTCGGAATTCCTCTGATTACGATGCGGAGTTTTTCGGAGGAACGGAGGAACAAGACGGATCAGCTGCTTCTGACGGCGCCGGTCGGGCTGGGGAAAATCGTTGCCGGAAAATACCTTGCCATGGTAACGGTGATTGCCATTCCCAATGTGATCTTCTGCGTCTTCCCTCTGATCATCAAATCCCAGGGAACGGCATATTTTCTGGCAGATTATCTCTCTATCGGTGTGTTTTTCCTGCTGGGCTGTGTATATGCGGCAATCGGCATGTTCCTGTCAGCCCTGACAGAAAGCCAGATTATCGCTTATATCAGTACTTTCGGCATCCTGCTCGTGCTGTATCTGTGGGATGGAATTCTGTCGATGATGCCGGGCTCGGCGGTCAGCGGTCTTGTGGGAGTCCTGATTTTACTGACCGCGGTGGTGTTCTATATCTGGCGTATGACAGAGAATCCGGTGATCGCCGGGGTGATCGAAGGAGCCGGAATCATTGCCGCTTTGGTACTGTATTTTGTGAAGTCGGAGCTGTTCGAGAATCTGCTCTCCAGGCTGTTGGGGAGACTGGCGCTGGCCAATGTGTTTACCGACATAACAACAAACAGCATTTTTGACGTAACCGGAATCGCGCTGTATCTGTCCATCATCGCCGTATTTGCCTTTCTTACGGTGCAGGCGATACAGAAAAGACGCTGGAGTTAGGATGGGAGGGCAGAATCGTGAAAACAGCAAATAAAATAAAACAGAAATTCCGTACGGCGGGCACAAGACACGGTGCTTACAGTGTGGGGATGACCGCTCTTGTCATCGCGATTGTGATAGTATTTAACCTGATTGTAGGACAGATCCCGGAAGCATTTCGGAATGTGGATGTGAGCAGCACGAATATTTATGACATTTCGGATACAACGACAGATCTGCTGGACAGCCTGGACAAAGAAGTGGATATGACTGTTCTGGCGGTAAAGGATGAAACTGACGAGCGTATTACAACATTTCTCAGCAAGTACGAGTCCCTCTCAGATCAGATTCATGTGGAGTGGATCGACCCGGTGCTTCATCCAACCGCACTGACGGAGTATGATACCACAGAGAATACGATTGTCGTATCCTGTCCGGATACGGGAAAGACAACAACTGTTTCCTTCAATGACATCCTTGTGATGGATGATTATTCTTACTATTACTACGGAAATACTTCCTATACGGAGTTCGACGGCGAGGGACAGCTTACCGGAGCCGTAAACTATGTGACGAATGATACGAACCATACGATCTATCAGACCACAGGACATGGAGAAAGTACGCTTTCCTCAACGATTACGGATCTGATGGAGAAAAACAGCTACTCGCTTTCCGAAGTCAATCTTCTGATGGCAACATCCATTCCGGAAGACTGCGACCTGCTGCTGATGTACGCGCCGGCGGCGGATCTCTCCGAAGACGAGGCAAAGATGCTGAGCGACTATCTGGCAGGAGGCGGGAAAGTCCTTGTACTCATGGGAGATACGGACGCTTCCGAACTGCCGAATCTCTACGGAGTTCTGGAAACATACGGAATCACGGCGGCGGACGGATATATCGCGGATCCGGGCAGATGCTATCAGGGAAATTATTATTATATCTTCCCGGAACTGTCCGTATCAGGAGAACTGGCGGATGGAATTGAGTCGCAGATGGTGCTTCTGACTTACGCAAGAGGGCTGAATCTGACAGATCCTGCCCGGGATACCATTGCAGTGACTTCGTTTATGGCATCTTCCGATCAGGCATACGCGGTGACTGAGGACTCCCAGGAGCAGGGAGAGTATACACTTGGAGCCGTGGCGACGGAAACCATAAGCAGCGGTGATGAGGATACAGGCTCTTCAGATACGGACGGCTCTGACGCAGACAGTACGGATGCGGATTCGGAGGATACGGATTCTTCAGAGAGCGGATCAGCGGATGCGTCAGAAGAGAAAGAAGCGCGGCTGACCGTGATTTCAGCGGGCAGTCTGATTGACCAGTCTATTACGGATACCTTCCCGCAGCTTGAAAATACACAGATCTTCATGAACGCGGTTACGGCGAACTTTGAGGGAGTCCAGAATCTGTCCATTGCGGCAAAGAGCCTGAATGTGGAGTATAATACGGTTCAGCATGCAGGGCTGTTCAGCTTTCTCGTAATATTCGGAATACCTGCGGTGATTCTGATCGCCGGATTTACGGTCTGGTTCCGGAGGAGGAAAGCGTGATGAAGAAGAAAAAAGGCATGATCATCCTGCTCGCGACTCTGGTGATCCTGCTTGCGGTCTATCTGGGGCTGCAGGCGTGGAATCACAGCCGGGAGGAGCAGGAAAAAGAAGCGGAGAAGGCAGCGGAAATCCACATTACGGATACAGACGCGGAAGATATCATATCACTGGATTTTAATGTGGGAAACGGCGATATTGAACTGCAGAAAGAAGACGGGGCGTGGATCTACACGCCCGATCCGGATTTCCCGCTGGATCAGAGTTATCCGGAGAACATCGCATTCGCGGTCGGAAAGATCACGGCGGACCGGGAACTGGAAGACGGGGATACACTGGCAGACTACGGACTGGATGATCCCGTATACACCATCGAATTCACAGACAGCGAGGGAAATGTTACGGATCTCAGCTTTGGAAATATGACGGGAGATGATTATTATGTCACCGTTGGAGATACCGGCACCGTCTATACGGTCGCGAGCAGCGTGCTGGATGATCTGAATTATACGATCGATGATATGGCGCAGCTCGATGATTATCCCGCCATAGGCAGCGGCAATCTGGTGAAGGAAGTCATCACGCAGAATGGCGAGACGACCACTTATGACAGCGAAGATGAAGATCAGTCCGAGGATATTGCGGCAGTGGCAGGAGGTCTCGGCGCGGTTACTCTTGGCGATGCGGCCGACTATTCGGTGGATGACGCAGATCTGGCCGGCTACGGGCTGGATGAAGCGTCGCGGATTACAGTGGAAGCAACCTATACGGAAGATGATGAGGAAAAAGTCCTCACCCTGTATATCGGTGGAGAGAACGGAGACGGAGACCGTTATGTGATGATAAATGACTCGAGGATCGTCTACCTCATCTCCGATGAAATCTGCGATAACATACTGAATAAATAGGCTGCCGCGATAAGATGTAACAGTTCAGCCCGCGCCATTCGGGAAAACCGCACAACTTCATGGCTGAACTGTTACGATAAGACAGCGATTTTATAGGAATTTTATTGACATTACCGGAAAAACGGAGGAAAATATATCCCGTATCATATTTTAGAATAATTTAGAAATCAGTGAAGAAAGATTCCGGAAATTCTCCGGAATCCTTCAAAAATCAAAGGATGGATGAAAATGAAAGAAAAATTCATACGTTTTATGCAGGGTAGATACGGAATTGACCAGCTTTCAAAGTTCCTGCTCGCGGTCGGATTGATCGTTGTGCTGATCTCCGTGTTTCTCGGGAACAGCGTAATCGGACTGATCCTGTATCTGCTCGGATGGGTCGGCGTAATCTACTCTTATGTAAGAGCATTTTCGCGGAATGTGTCAAAACGCTATTCGGAGAATCAGCGTTTTCTGGCGAAAACTTACGGGATCCGCAGCTTTTTCCAGAAACAGAAAAATATCTGGTCTCAGCGCAGAGTCTATCACATCTATACATGTCCGACATGTAAGCAGAAAATACGGATTCCGCGGGGCAAGGGAAAAATCGAAGTGCGGTGCCCGAAGTGCGGGACAACATTTATCAAAAAGAGCTGATCGCGGAACGCGCCGCGTGAAAGCTCCGGAGGGAGAAAAAACAAATGTCAGATCCTTACAGTATACTGGGTGTGGACAGAAACGCATCTGATGAGGAGATAAAAAAAGCATACCGCAGGCTGAGCAGAAAGTATCATCCGGATGCCAATATCAATAATCCTCACAAAGATGAGGCGGAAGCAAAGTTCAAGGAGGTCCAGCAGGCATATCAGCAGATCATGGATGAACGTGAACGTGGGTATACGTCCTCCTCAGGCGGATATGGAGGAAATGCGGGCCCCTACGGGCAGAGCGGTCAGGGATCCTATGATGATTACGGTCCGTTCGGCGGCTTTGGCGGTTATGGCCCGTTCGGCGGTTTCGGCGGCTTTAACGATTCCGGTGCCTACGGCGGTGCGCAGGGCGGACAGGAGTCAGAGGAAGATATCCATCTGCGGGCTGCGGCAAACTACATACGCAGCGGCCATTACAACGAGGCTCTAAATGTGCTGAACGGGATAAAGGAAAGAAGCGCGCTCTGGTATTTCTACAGCGCATCTGCCAATTCCGGCCTGGGCAACAATGTAACGGCTCTGGAACACGCAAAAGAAGCGGTCAGACTGGATCCGCAGAACGCGCAGTACCAGATGCTTCTGCAGCGGCTGCAGAACGGGGAGTCCTGGTATCAGGAGCGGCAGAGTCCGTTCGGATATCCGGTCACGTTCGATACAAGCTGCTGTACAAAACTCTGTATCGCCAATATCATATGTAATCTCTGCTGCGGCGGAGGCGGGCTGTGTTTTGGAGGCGGCTACTATATTTAAGAGAGAAATTTTGATTTTCTGATACTTCCGGGTGGAGAAAAACATCCGGGAACTGCGGAATAGAAGTAGTCGGAAGTGAAACGAAAAAGAAATCGGAATGGCAGAGGCAGGTAAATGTCAAAAAGAGAGAGTGCATGAAAATTCCCGTTTGAAATCCTGCATTTTTCTGCCGGGAACCGTCCGCCTGGAATGATTTCTGCCGATTGGATGAAGCCGGGGAAGAAGGAAATGTATAAGCCATACAATCTGGAGCAGGAGTGTATGAAAAGCCTTCGTTCCAGATGTTAAAAAGCGACAGATGAAGTGCCTTTGCACGCACATCTGTCGCTTTTGTTACATCTGTTCGAAGCTTTGAAGGAACGGGCTCCGTATGGCGTTACATTTCCTTCTT
>CALWBC010000147.1 GCA_944375755.1 uncultured Mediterraneibacter sp.
TATAGATGCCAAATCAATCATGGGAATCTTCAGTCTGGATCTTTCCAAACCGATCGACCTCAACATCCACGCTGACGGAAATATCGATGATATCCTCGCAGCTCTGGAGCCGTACATCATCAAATAATCTTTGCGATTTATAAAAAAAGCTGTCTCTTTCGGAGGCAGCTTTTTATTTATCAGTCTTTTCCAACAGTAATGATTTCCACTGTCTCCAGAGCTTTCTCCATGAGTTCATCGATCTTTTCCGTCAGGTTCAGCTCTGATTTCGCGATCCTCTCCACATTCGGCTTTGTCACCGGATGTTTTGCCACAAAGATCGTGCAGCAGTCCTCATAAGGCTGTATGGAGACTTCGTACGTGTCGATCTTCTCCGAGATTTCGACAATTTCCTTTTTGTCAAATCCGATCAGCGGACGGTAAACCGGGAGTGTGCATACCGCGTTCGTCGCAGCCAGACTCTGCATGGTCTGACTTGCCACCTGGCCGATACTCTCCCCTGTGATCAGACCCAGACATCCGTCCTTTTTCGCGAAGTGTTCCGCAATGCGCATCATATATCTCCGCATGATTATCGTCAGTTCATCATGTGGACATTTCTCATAAATATACAGCTGAATATCCGTAAAGTTCACAATATGAAGTTTAATCGGACCGGCGTATGCGGATACCAGTTTCGCCAGGTCAATTACTTTTTCCTTGGCTCTCTCGCTCGTATACGGCGGAGCATGGAAATAAACCGCCTCGATCTCAACACCGCGCTTTGCAATCATATACCCCGCAACCGGACTGTCGATTCCGCCTGAGAGCAGAAGCATGGCACTGCCGTTTGTTCCAACCGGCATTCCTCCCGGCCCCGGTATGATCTCGGAATAGATGTACACCTCTTCCCGGATCTCCACATTCAGCCGGACCTCCGGATGGTGCACATCCACCTTCATCTCCGGATAGGCGTCGAGCACAGCCTCTCCCAGCTCGCAGTTAATCTCCATGGAATTTACCGGGTATCTCTTGTTTGCGCGTCTTGCCTCTATCTTGAACGTCTTGTCTCCCTGCGGATACATCTGCCCCACATACTCAACAATATCTTTCTTCAGCTCATCAATCGCCTTGACCTTCTGTCTCACTACCGGACAGATGCCAACGATTCCGAACACCTTTTTCAGGGCATCCACAGTCTCTTCATAGTCATATTCGCCTTCACAGTCCACGTAAACTCTTCCATGGCATTTGTGCACAAGGAACTCTCCGTCCACATCCTTCAGCGCGAACCGGATCTGACGGACAAGCGCGTCTTCGAACATATAGCGGTTCTTTCCCTTGATCCCAATCTCTCCATATTTTATCAAAAAAGAATGAAACTTCATAATTCTCTCCTTACCGTACGTTAATGACGTGTGTATTTTCGAAGCATCGGTATTACATTATATAGTGTTTCCAGTGTATAGTCAATTTCTTCTTTTGTTGTAAACTCGGACATGCTGAAGCGGAGGGTCGCATCCAGATACTCGCGGGGCGCACCGATTCCTTTGAGCACACCGCTCACCGCCGGATGGTTGGACGCGCACGCCGAACCGGAGGACACGTAGATCCCCTTATCCTCCAGTGCGTGGAGAAGCACTTCACTCCTGATTCCGGCGATTCCAACACTCACAATATGCGGAGCGCTTCCCTCATCTGTCAGGCCGTGCACCTTTGTGTGGTCGATTCTGGATATCTCCTCAATAAAATGGAGCTTCAGTTCCCGCATCAGTGCGTTTTTCATCTCAAGATCCTGATAGATCATCTTCGACGCAAGCCCGATTCCTGCGATTCCCGGCACATTTTCCGTTCCGGAGCGCATGTCTTTCTGCTGTCCGCCGCCGAAGATCACCGGCCGGATCTTCACTCTGCTGTCCACATAGAGGAACCCCACGCCCTTCGGGCCGTGAATCTTATGTCCGCTGGCAGTCAGCATGTCAATTCCCATCCGCTTGGGATAAATCCTGTATTTTCCATACCCCTGCACTGCGTCCGTATGAAACAGAATAGACGGCTTGTAATTCTTCACGATCTTCACGGCTTCCTGCACCGGCTGAACGGTTCCCACCTCATTGTTTACATACATGATTGACACAAGAATCGTCTCCGGACAAAGGGCTTCCCTGAGTGCCTCCAGGCTGACTCTTCCATACTCGTCTACCGGAAGGTAGGTCACCCGGAAACCTTCTTCCTCTTCCAGATAGCGCATCGTATTGAGGATGGCCGGATGTTCGATTGAAGTGGTAATCAGATGATTTCCGTTTCTCCGGTTTGCTCTCGCGCAGCCGATCAGCGCAAGGTTGTCGCTTTCGGTCCCGCCGGACGTGAAGATAATTTCCTTGCCTGCCACTTTCAGCAGACGGGCGATTGTCTCTTTCGCATCCCGGATATAATGCTCTGCCTGCACTCCCTTTCTGTGCATGGAGGAAGGATTCCCGTAATCCTGGCACATCACTTTATAAACCAGCTCTCCCACTTCCGGATAGCACATGGTAGTCGCAGAATTGTCCAAATAAACTTCCATATTCACATTCCCTTACTTTTCATACTTATTTATAGATTATGACATCCGCTTTCCAAATGATACATCAGGATGGACAGGACTGCAAGCCCTGCCGTCTCCGTGCGGAGAATCCGTTTTCCCAGCGTTACCGCATGAGCTCCCGCCTTCTTCGCCGCAGCAACTTCCTCCTCTTCGAACCCGCCTTCCGGGCCAATGAAAATTCCTACGGTCTGACCGGGCCGGATCTCTGAGATCACACGAGCGGTTTCTTTCATTCCTTCTTCCAGCTCATAGGGGATCAGGACAACATCCAGTCCGGCAGCCTCCTGCAGTGCTTCCGTCCAGCTCAGAAGATGCCCCACTTCGGGGACGATTCCTCTTCCAGACTGTTCGGCCGCGCCCTTTGCTATTGCCTGCCATCTGGCCTGCTTCTTCTCCTCTTTCTTCCGATCCAGCCTGACGATCGAACGTTTCGCGGAAAAAGGGACGACCCGATGTGCACCAAGCTCCACGGCCTTCTGCACGATCCAGTCCATCTTGTCGCCTTTCGGAAGTCCCTGATAAAGGACAATCTTCGAAGGCAGCTCCGTATCCGTATCCAGCTCCTTTAAGATGTCCAGCGCCGCCTTTCCGTCTTCATAACCGCTGATGCAGCAGAGATACGTTTTTCCTCTGCCGTCGCTTACCCGGATATCTTCTCCCAGTTTCATCCGAAGCACATTTTTGATATGGTTTACATCCGGTCCCTCCAGAAAGATTTTCCCATCCTCAATATTGGAGAGTTCCGCAAAAAACTGCTGCATAAATCATTTCCTTTCCTGACAATGGCCGCCTTTATCTTTTCCGTGCTGTCACACAGACCCATTCGCCCTGGTATGTCACATCCAGCACTTCCAGTCCTGCCTCTTTTACCGCATCAACCACCGTCTGTTCTTTGTCATCGATAATCCCGCTCGTAATATAGATTCCGCCGGGTTTGAGCTGGCTGACGATGACCGGTGTCAGCTGCACGAGAACATCCGCCAGAATATTGGCTGCCACGATATCGTAACATTCATATCCCACCCTGTCCTGCACGGCTTTATCATCAATAATATTCCCGATCATCACCTCATACTGATCTTCCCGTATTCCGTTGACCTCCATATTTTCCTTCGTCGCGTCAATGGCACATGGATCAAGATCCGTCCCGACAGAATATCCGGCGCCGAATTTCAGCGCGAGCATTCCAAGAATACCGCTTCCGCATCCCACATCCAGAATCCTGCATCCTTCCGTCACATATTTCCGCAGCTGCCGGATGCACAGCTGTGTTGTCTCATGCATTCCCGTTCCAAAAGCAGTACCGGGATCAATATGGATCACCATCTTGTCCTCGTCTTCCGGTTTCACATCCTCCCAGGAAGGAATGATCAGGATATCATCCACATAAAACTGATGGAAATCCTGTTTCCAGTTGTTCACCCAGTCCACATCCTCTGTCTCGGACTCCTCGATCAGACACTCTCCCATATTCACATAAGCCGCCATATCTGCCAGCTCTCTGCGGATCTCCGCAAGAATCTTTTCCTTGTCCTCTTCCGGCTCCAGATAAAAATTCAGATAAGCCACACCGTCATCACTTTCGATCTCTGGCAGAATGTCCACAAACATCTGCTCCTTGTCAGACTGTGTCAGCGGGATCTTGTCCTCGATCTCCACTCCCTGTATTCCAAGGTCCATCAGCATGCTGCTTACGATGTCCTCTGCTTCCGTAGTTGTTTTTAACCGGAATTTATTCCATTTCATTTTATTCTTCCTCCTGAAACCATAAATTCAAATCTACATTGGTGTTGATCCCCGGCACCGCGCCATTCTGTGTATACTGCCAGATCTTATAGTCATAAGGGCATTGCGGGGTATCGTGATAATCCGCATACCAGAAATCATATTCCGTAAGTTCTTCCATATCGAGGGAAAATGCCATCCATTTCATATTGGTATAGATCATGGACTCATATCCGGCATGCTCCACCGTATCGCAGAATACTTTACAATAGTTGGTAAAATCCTGCGGTGTATTCACATCAGTGCGCGCCTCATCATAGGGTATTTCCTCCGTATCGCACACCACCGGGCCATCGATCTCATAGTGTTTCAGATGCTCCAGCACAAATTCCGCCTCTTCCACTGCCTCGGCCCCGGAGATGGCCTGTGAGAAGAAATAGACTCCCACCTGAAGACCTGCGTCAAGCGCCCCCTGTATATTCCGCTCGAACATATCATCCTCTACCAGTTCACCGCTCTCCCCGTAGGCGCGGTAACCCAGGCGGATCATGGCAAACTCTACTCCGCTGTCTTTTACCTGTTTCCAGTCGATTTCCTCACCCTGGAATTCCGAAACATCAATCCCAAGCCGGGCTTTCACGTGATTATCCGGATCCGCATAACTCTTAAACCCGGTCTTTTCATCTGTTTTCAGATATTTAAAATCATAGGAACATCTGGGGACATCCTCAAGGAGAGGCGCATCGTATTCATTTCCCTCCACGTCCTGAAATGTATAACAGAGACCTTTCCCTGTCTCGTAAATTCTGCTTCCCCCTCTGCTGCTCTCCTCCCGGCTTCTGTCCTCGCACGCCCCGAGACAGAGAGCCGCACACAGCGCAAGGGCGACTGCTGCGAACCTGAATTTAATCTTCATATCCTCCTACCTGCATCTCGTCACCGCTGCGGATGACACCGCCGCGAATGACTTTTGCGAACACGCCTTCCCGCGGCATAATACATTCTCCCATCTTCTGGAAAATCTGGCATCCGTGATGACACTCTTTCCCGATCTGGGTGATTTCCAGAACCACATCAGCGCACACAAGTCTGGTTCCCACGGGAAGGCTCCGGAAATCAATGCCTTCCACAACAAGGTTTTCCCCAAAAGCGCCATCTTCCACTTCCGCTCCTCTGGCCCGGAATTCCTCGATTTTATCATAAGAAAGAAGACTGACCTGCCGATGCCATTTACCGGCATGCGCATCCCCCTGTATTCCATAATCCTCTATAAAAATTCCTTCTCCTGCATTCTGTTTCTGTGTCCCTTTTTCAGGACTGGTGCAGACCGCAATTACCTTTCCCATTCTGTCAACCTCCGATCTGTGACATATCTCTGGTCTCAGCTTCCCGAATTGTCTCCGCGGCAGATCCGGCTCTCTCAAAATGATGGCATGCCGGTTTTTCATACACCGCGCGCCTCATCGTCTCTCTGATCCTGTCATCATCCGCCCCGCTCCTGAGCAGCGCTCTTATGTCCACGCCCGTTTGATACTGAAGACAGAGCTTCAGCATGCCTTCCGAAGTCAGTCTTACCCGGTTGCAGGTGCCGCAGAACTGATGCGTCATCGCACTGATCAGTCCGATCTTTCCGGAAAACTCCGGGAATGAACAGTACACAGCCGGACCATTTCCATGTTTGGCACTGTCAGGTTCCGCTTTTCCAAACCGGTCTTCCAGAAGAGCCATAAGTTCTCCGGAACTTCTCCCCCGGAACCTGCTTCCCAGACCAATGGGCATCATCTCAATAAAGCGCACATCCAACGGCCTGTCCT
Source organism: uncultured Mediterraneibacter sp. (assembly GCA_944375755.1). Lineage (GTDB taxonomy): Bacteria > Bacillota > Clostridia > Lachnospirales > Lachnospiraceae > Mediterraneibacter. The sequence continues at coordinate 6,106 of CALWBC010000147.1, forward strand.
TTGCCAGCATGGCAAGCCGGACATATGTCTCCGCCGGAATATTCTGAAGCGGGACACAATTAATCTTTACTTTCAGTTTTCCACAGGAAAGAGCCGCTTCCAGCCCGTCCAGAACATCCTGAACCGTTCCTGTCCGGGTGATCCGCCCATACTCCTCCGGATCCAGCGTATCCATGCTGATATTCACGGCGTCAAGCCCTGCTGCCACAAGATCATCCAACTGGCTTTTCAGCAGGATGCCATTCGTTGTCAGCGTTACTTCATCAATATCCGGAAGGGACTTGATCATCCTGACCAGTCCGGGCAGTCCTCTGCGCACCAGAGGTTCTCCTCCTGTCAGCTTGATCTTTCTGATTCCCAGGCCGGAGCCGATACGGCACACTCTCGTGATCTCGTCATATGAAAGGATATCACTGTGAGACACACACGGAACCCCTTCCTCCGGCATACAGTAGACGCAGCGCAGATTACACCTGTCAGTAACAGAAACACGCATATAACTGATCTCTCTCGCAAACTGATCCTTCATCGCGCGCATTCTCCGTCCCGACCTGTCAGTATGGCAAGCCCGTGATCCAGCGTCGGCAGAATCGCCTCCAGATTCTCACGTACAGCTTTGGGACTGCCAGGCAGGTTTATAATCAGCGTCTGGCCTCGAACCACAGATGCCGCTCTGCTTAACATGGCCCGCGGTGTAATCTTCAGAGAGGACAGGCGCATGGCCTCGGCAATTCCCGGAACATTGCGGTGGGCAACGGCCAGGGTTGCCTCCGGCGTACAGTCTCTGGGCGAAAGCCCTGTTCCGCCTGTTGTAAAAATAACATCCACCTTATCTTCATCGCATAATTGACAAAGACATTTTTTTATTTCCTCAAAATCATCTGCAAGCAGAACTTTCTTCACCACATCATATCCTGACGCAGTGATCATATCACAAAGAACCGGGCCGCTCAAATCCTCTCTCAGTCCCGCCGCTCCCTTGTCACTTAAAGTGACTACCGCTGCTTTCCATCTGTATGTTCCCACCGTGTTTTCATCTCCGTTTCTAATCTCTGGCTGGTTTCCGAAAAATCACAGAAGATCGATTTCTCTTCTGCCTTTTCCCTCTGTTCCGTATGAATTTCCTCCGGGGCGGTGTCCGTGCAGATTGTTATGCACTTCACCGCTCTTGCCTCCGGTTTTCCTGACCAGATAGATTTCTCCGATTTCCATGGATTTATCCATAGCCTTGCACATGTCATAGATTGTCAGAAGCGCCGTGCTTACCCCGGTAAGCGCCTCCATCTCCACGCCGGTCTTTCCGGTCACTTTCACCGTGCAGTCACAGTAAATTGCATTCTCTTCCGCCACCATGTCAAAATTCACCCTGCAATTTGTAATCGGCAGAATATGACACATGGGGATCAGATCCGAGGTGCGTTTTGCCCCCATGATTCCTGCTGTGGCAGCCACTCCAAGCACGTCTCCCTTTCCAACGGTACCGGCTTTGATCGCCTGAAACACCTCTGTATTTACAAGGATTCTTCCGGTAGCAGTCGCCTCCCTCACCGTCTCCGCCTTGGAAGTCACATCTACCATCACTGCTTTTCCATTCTGATCAAAATGTGTAAATCCCATATCTTCAACCTCGCATTATCCTTATATTTTATCATACATTTCTATCGGTTTCCATCCTCATTTTCTGCTCTTTCAGACGGTATTTCCCGCTCTTCCTCCGCCTGTTTCCTATTCTTCCATTCCCTTTCCGCAATCTCCAGAAGCTCTTTCTCACTTTCCGCGTCGCCGTGATAGGGATAGGTTTCAAGCCTCTTCTCAAACTTCTTCCGTATAGCCTCCGCCTTCTTCTCATCCCGGTCGTGAAGCAGAGCATAAGCATATTCCGTGCGCATCACCGAAATCTCATTTCTCATCTGCTTCATCACCTGCTTCTGCCGGCGGTCATCCCAGATCTTGAGGACCTCCTCCTTACACTCCCCGATCAGCTCACAGTAAACCCTGTCAGCCGCAAGAAGAGCGCGATAGACGCCGATTATGGCTGAATCCATGTTCAGAAGCCGGCCAATCAGTTCCGCAGTCTCATCAAACGCATGCTCATCCAGCAGGCGGTTTGCCCGAAATACTCCCCTGACCGCGCTCATGCTCTGCCGCAGCTCTTCTTTCTCGGGCATCTCGAACCATTCCGCAGGCATATCTCTGAGCCGGATGTTGCCGGACTGTGACTCCGCCACTTTCAGCTGGAGCCAGAAAGCATACATTTCATTCCTGCTCTTTCCAATATCCACGATATTGCGCCCGTCATTGTTCAAAAGCTCCAGCTTCAGCGGAATACCGTTTACCAGAGCAAGCCATATGCCGCTCAGGCAGAGAATGATCAGGAAACAGGACACATACCAGTTGCCTGCCCAGAACAGCCACAGAACAAAAACCGCTGCAGCGGCAAATATATTCATCAGCACTCCCCCGAGATTGTAAAATATGTATGGAATCTTCCCGTCTCTGAAATCCGGCGGTCCCATCAGACACTGGCCGCCTGTGCCTGCAAGCGAATACCTTCTGAAACGGATTTTCCCGTCCTGCTTCATCCACATGAAACTGCCAATTCGCAGAGAAGAAAAGCGATATCCGCTCATCATGCCGCAGATCATATGCCCTGTCTCATGCAGGATCGTCTGAAGAAAAAATCCGAAACAAAAACTGACTGCCACCCACACTGCCCTTACCGCCAGTTCTCCTGCCGACAGACCGCCGCCAGCTGCCCCTGCGTCCATAAGCCTGGCAATATTGTAGCCCACCACAGCTCCCAGTATCATACTGCACAAAATCCCCGTTATCTTTCCCGGATGCTTTTCTGATCTTCTCTTCCGTGTTCCCCTTCGCTCTGCCATGATTGGATTCTCCTTCTGATGTCAGTGGTCCTATTATAACATATAGAAGCCAAAATACAATCCAGCTATTTATTCATTAACGGGAAGCTTTCTGATGGAAACTGAATTCAGACGGAATGAGTTTTCAAGAATCTGACGTTCAAAAACAGGGGGCTGCATCGCCATGCTGAGCCCACTCCTTCGACTCTTCGAATGAATGTAACAAGACCGCAAAATGGTCGTGCAGAGGCACTCTCATTTTGCGGTCTTTAACATTCAGAACGAAGGATTCTCATCCGTTCCTGCTCCAATGCATGGCTCACGCAGTCCCCTGTTTTTGAACTGGCGCATCCGACCGGAAAAGCACATCGACGGCTGTAGTTTCCATCAGAACCCTTCCCGTCAATCAGCCAAACAGGCTGTAAAAAGAAGAAACGGCGCGGCTGAAGGCTACTGAAATCTGCAGTATCTTCCGGCCGCGTCTTGTTTTTCTTCAGCTGTTTATTCATTCACTTCCCCATTTGAAATTTTACGAAACCAGCCCCATTTCAGGACCTTTTCTGCGGAGGTGGAGATGTGGGAGGGTGACTTCGGAGGGAAATCCAGTGCATCTTAAAGTTCCGGGGGCGGACGTTAAGGCTGGCGGCGGAGTTGTCTGAGCGTAAGCGAGTTCTCCGTCGGCAGTCTTTGCATTTAGTCCGCACCCGGAACTTTTAGCTGCACTTATTTCCTG
>CALWBC010000148.1 GCA_944375755.1 uncultured Mediterraneibacter sp.
GTCTGATCAATATGAATACACAGCTGATCCTTGTTATTATCGGACTGATGCTGATTATCGCGGTTCTCATGCCTGGAATCAGCCAGAGAATCAGAAGTATGAGAAAAACGTCAAAATAACTTTTGACCGGAGTGAAAAATAATACCCGAAATCAAAAAAAATTGCTATTCACGGTTCGGGTGACCGGATGCTAGAATGAATTTAAAGAAAATGACAGCGTCAAGTGAGGCGCTGTCAGTAAACAAGAGGAGGTAAGACATTATGAAAAAAAGAATTGTAGCGCTGCTGATGTGTACGGCAATGGTAACTGCTATGATGGCAGGGTGCGGAAATTCCGGAAGCAGCACAGCAAGTACGGACAGCTCATCTGCTGCGGATGATGGAAGCGACGATGGCGCGGCAACTGACGGAAAGGATGTTACAGATTGCACATTTGCTATCGTTCCGAAGTCAGCTGGTAACCCATATAATGAAGCTGAGGCAAAGGGCTTCCAGGAAGCTATTGAAGCGGCAGGTGCAAAGTGCATCGTAAGTTATCCCGAGACAGCTACTGCTGACGCACAGATCACCGTGCTTCAGTCACTGATTTCTCAGGGCGTTGATTCCATTACTGTTGCGGCAAACGATGAGAATGCTCTTCAGGCAACACTTCAGCAGGCAATGGATGCCGGTATTCATGTATCATGTGTTGACTCCAAGACAAACGCTGACAGCCGTGAAGTATTTGTAAACCAGGCAGATACAAGCCTGATCGGACAGACTCTTATGGATGCAATCTATGACATCACAGGAGGAGAAGGACAGTGGGCAATCCTTTCCGCAACATCTCAGGCAGCGAACCAGAACGCTTGGATCGAGGCAATGCAGAATGTAATGGAGAGCGATGATAAATACGCAAATCTTGAACTGGTAGATATCGTTTACGGCGATGACGAGCCGCAGCCGTCTACAGAGCAGACACAGGCACTTCTTCAGAACTATCCGGATCTGAAACTGATCTGCGCACCGACAACAGTTGGTATCAACGCAGCAGCAAAAGTTCTTCAGGATCAGGGATCTGATGTTAAGATCACAGGTCTTGGACTTCCGTCAGAGATGGAAGCATATGTAGGCGAAGACAATGTTTGCCCGTACATGTATCTGTGGAACCCGATTGATACAGGTGAGCTCGCAGCTTATACTGCAATGGCACTTGTATCCGGTGAAATCACAGGTGCGGCAGGCGAGACATTCGAGGCTGGGGACATGGAGAACAGCCCGTACACAATCGTAGAAGCATCTGACGGTGGTACAGAAGTTATCGTTGGCGATCCGTTCGAGTTCAATTCAGAGAACATTGCTGAGTGGGCTGACATCTTCTAAATCGATGGATTGCCGAGAGTGTAAGAAATGTACATAATCAGGTATTCTGATGAGCGGAATGCCTGAAAATATAAAACAGAGATGGCAGCGGGATGCAGCCATCTCTGTTTTTTATATGCCGGGCAGATTAATCTCTCCACGCTTTCCGATACGCATGGGGAGTAATGTTCTCCCGGGCCTTGAACAGGTTGATAAAATGCGTTACATTGTGGAAACCCGCCTCGAACGCGATGTCATTCACGGACAGGGATGAGTATTTCAGCAGCTCCTTTGCGTAGGAGATGCGGGTTGTAATAATGTATTCATTAATTGTTGTTCCCATATATTTTTTAAACTGTTTTAAAATATGATACCGGCTGCGGTGATATTTTTCTTCGAAAAATGCCAGCGAGAGTTCGGAGCGGAAGTTCCTGTCGATATCCTTTGCAATTTCCTTAATATAATCCGGAATCAGAAAGGTGTCAGCGCTGTTGGTGGAAGTTTCAACGATCAGCTCGGTCAGCATGGAACAGATCAGGCTGGAAACAACGGCCTCTGTTGTAAGATTTTTCTTCTGATACAGCGCAATGATGCGCCAGAGAGTCCGTTCCCAGAAAAACTGATCCTGGCAATGGATGATACGGAAATCATCTTTCATGCATTCATGATAGTAGCCGAGTGCATTGTTTCCATTGAAATGAATCCATAGAAATTCCCATTCGGATCCTTTTATCGTGCGGTAGAGATGATGTTTTTCACAGTGTATCAGAAAACAGTCTCCCTTTGATACGGTATGATGCTGCCCCTCATATTCAAGAATTCCCTGTCCGGAGATCGTATAGATGATCAGGAAGGAGTCCAGGTTTTCGCGCTCGGAAAAATAAGGATACTTTGTCTTGAAATAGCCCACTTCCTGTGTGTAGAAATAGAGGCTTTTGGCGGTTCTGCCGGGGGTCAGAATCATACGGATGGAGTCATCGCTCCATGTGTGTTCTCCCCGCTCCAGCAGTTCAGGATGTTTTGTCATATTTGTCACCACAATATTCTATGATTTTTAACCAATTTGCTTGGATGTTATTTTCATATTACAGCATTATAATAGGTTTGTAAATGAAAAAACAAAGGCACAAGATAGTGTGGAATGGCGCAGGCTGCATTGCTACAGACAGCTGTACGAATAGCGCGGACTAAACTGTTATAGTATAAGAATGTAAGGAGGATGGAACATGTTAGCGAGAAAAGAACTGAAAAAACCAAGAATCGGACTTTATTCCATGGGGTTGAAACATTACTGGGGACAGTTTCCGGGCATGAAGGAACGCCTTACGGAATATGGCGAATTCATCGCGAAGAAAATCGAAGAAATGGGAGGAGAAGTTCACTTCTACGGCATGGTGGACTGTGAGCAGGAAGGAAAAAAAGCAGGAGAATATTTTAATGAGAAAAATGTGGATCTGATTTTTGCCCATTCTGCCACATATGTTACCAGCGCTTCGATTCTGCCCATCCATCAGATCTGCAAGGCTCCAACTGTTGTGCTCAATCTCCAGCCGACAGCGCGAATTAATTACGAAAAGACGACAACCGGCGAATGGCTGGCACACTGTGGCGCATGTCCGGTGCCTGAGATCTCAAATGCCTTTAACCGGGCCGGAATCAAATACCGCGTGGTAAACGGGCTGCTGGGACTGGATTATACACCGGAGATATCCATGACAAATGAAGTGACCAAAGACCGTCCTGAGGCAATCCGGGCATGGAAGAAGATTGAGGAGTGGGTACTGGCGGCAAAGGTAAAGAGAAATCTTCAGGGGGCGCGTTTTGGCTTCCTCGGAAATACCTACAGCGGAATGCTGGATATGTACAGTGATTTCACCATGTTCCAGGGACAGACAGGCGCTCATCTGCAGGTGCTTGAGATGTGTGATCTGGATAAACATCTTCAGAAAGTAACGGATGAAGAAGTTGCCGCAAAGAGAAAAGAGATCGAAGAGTTCTTTGTGATCAGTGATGACGATGCGGCGGATCCGCTGGCTCAGAAACCGACGGAAGAGCAGCTCAACTGGTCCGCAAAAGTTGCAGTTGCCCAGGAAAAACTTGTGCAGGAATTTGATCTTGATGCACTGACCTATTACTATCACGGAGCACCGGGTAATCATTATGAAGATGTACAGGGAGGATTTATCGTTGGACATTCTCTCCTGACAGCAGACGGAATTCCATGTGCCGGAGAAGGTGATCTGAAAACCTGTCTTGCAATGAAAATCTGTGATATAATTGGAAAAGGCGGAAGCTTCTGCGAGATCGTGACAACAGATTATGAGGACGGAACAATCCTGCTGGGACATGACGGCCCGTTCCATCTGGAAATCGCAAAAGGAAAACCGATACTCCGCGGCATGGGTCTTTATCACGGCAAACAGGGAACGGGAGTATCCGTAGAGGCAAAAGTACGTACCGGCGATATTACAAATCTCGGATGTACACAGACAATCGACGGAAAACTGAAATTCATCATAACTGAAGCGAAATCCACGGACGGACCGATCATGACAATCGGAAATACCCAGACACCGGTAAAATTCAAATCCGATCCGGATACATATATGGATAAATGGTTTGCTGAGGCGCCTACTCATCATTTTGCAATGAGTGTGGGACATAATGCTGAAGTGTTCAAAAAAGTAGCAGACCTGCTTGAGATCCCGGCGGTTGTGCTTGAATAAAACAAAATGAATGATACCAGGGGGGGAGATTCCTCCCTGGCATTATGCAATTTAAAATGTAGTGTAAAAGGAGGACAATACTATGGTAAGAAAAGGATTCAAAATGAAACTCTACCCGGGGATGGAGAAAGAGTATGAAAAACGTCACAACGCTCTCTGGCCGGAGATGAAGGATATGATTCACGAATACGGCGGAAAGAATTACACCATCTTCCTTGATAAGGAGACACTCGTGCTCTACGGCTATATTGAACTGGAGGACCCGGCAAAATGGGATGAGAGCGCGGATACGGCGATCAACCGGAAATGGTGGGACTATATGGCGGATATCATGGAAACCAATCCGGATAACAGTCCTGTGTCAGTGGATCTGCATGAAGTATTCCATCTGGACTGATAAATCTTGATTTTTCTGATCGGGAACTGTCGAACAGGAGCGATGTCGGTTAATCGGAAGGCGCCGGAAAAGAAGAGACTGTAACGCCATGCTGAGCCCACTCCATCAAAGCTTCGAATGGATGTAACGAAAAAGCCAAATGTTCGT
>CALWBC010000149.1 GCA_944375755.1 uncultured Mediterraneibacter sp.
CCAGTTCAAAAACAGGGGACTGCGTGAGCCATGCGTTGGAGCAGGAACGGATGAGAATCCTTCGTTCTGAATGTTAAAGACCGTAAAATGCGAGTGCCTCTGCACGACCATTTTGCGGTCTTGTTACATTCAGTCGAAGAGTCGAAGGAGTGGGCTCAGCATGGCGATGCAGCCCCCTGTTTTTGAACGTCAGCTGCTTGGGAAACTCATTCCGCATGAATTCTGTTTCCATCAGGAACCTTCCCGTTAATGAACCAAATAGCTGCTCTTCACAAGTTATGTTATAATGTCTTCAGAATTTACATGATTGATTTGAGAGGATTTTACTCATGATTGATTTTTTAAGAGAAGAACACGTAAACGAAACTATTCTGAGAGAGGTCGAGGAGTTCCGCCGGCGCTATTCCACACAGGACATTGTTTCGGGCGAGCGGCCCCGCTACCTCTATTATGGAAAAGAGGTCTGGGAACAGGCTGTTACGGCACTGCTGTGTGGAGAAAATCTTCTGCTGGCAGGTTCGAAAGCTACGGGGAAAAATGTCCTTGCGGAAAATCTGGCCATGCTCTTCGGCCGGCCGTCCTACAGCGTCTCATTCCACATCAACATGGATGCCTCCTACATGATCGGCACGGATACGTTTAAAAACGGAGAGGTGGTCTTCCGTCCTGGGCCGGTCAGCCAGAGCGCCTCGGAGGGCGGATTCTGTATTCTGGACGAGATCAACATGGCGCGAAATGAAGCTCTTGCGGTGCTTCACTCTGTCCTTGATTTCCGGCGGGTCATCAATATTCCCGGCTACAGCGCCGTCAGGGTTCACGACGCGGCCCGGTTTATTGCCACCATGAACTACGGTTACGCCGGGACACGTGACCTGAACGAAGCCCTCGCCTCCCGTTTTATGATTATCCACATGCCCGAGATCACCGAGGAGAATCTGGAGAAACTGCTGCGCCGGGAATTCCCGGATATGAAAAATTCCTGTGTCCGCCAGTTTGCCGAACTTTTCTCGGATATTGAGAAGAAATGCAGGAACGGAGAACTCACCACAAAAGTGCTGGATCTGAGAGGGCTTCTGGACGCGGTGCGGCTCATGCACGGCGGTCTGGCTCCGCACCCGGCTCTGGATATGGGCATTACGAATAAAACGTTCGATGACTACGAGCAGTCTCTGGTGCGGGATATCATCTCCTCCAGAATCTCTGCGAAGATGGAAAGCTCCTCCGTCTTTATGTGAAAGAAATCCGCCGTAAAATGAAACTGTTTCAGAAGAAAGGCACTGCGAAACCATGTCAGAAATTGATTACAGCCTGTCTGTCCGCAGGCGCGCGTTAAATCTCATATGGACCGCTGCGGGAGAATACCGCTTTGAGCCGGAATTCATGGCATTTACTCAGGACGGACAGCCGGACATCTATATGAATTCCATCATCGGTTATGTCCGCAAATGGTACGGCGGACCCGAGCTGGATGAATTATTTTCCGTCATCGGCTCCGCCCTGATGAGGGAGACTTTTGATGGTATTCTCTGGATCGGGCTGGAAAACTGCGCCTATGAGCGTGAAGTAAAAGAGCGCCCTGTACTCGCGGAGCTGCGGCATGCCTGTGCGGAGGAATTCTTCCGCCGCCAGCCGGAGCGCTCCCGTCAGCAGTGGATGGCGCAGAACAGTCTTGTGTACGCTCTTCAGGCCGCCAGATGGAACACGGTTCTCGGGAAGGCCGCAGGTCTGGTCAGTCCCAGGGAGCGGGCCCTCTTCCGGGAGCTTGCCTACAGCGGGGAATGGAACACAGCGCAGATTGCGGAGCATACTTATGATATTTTTCAACGGTATTTCCATTTTGACCGAAAGAAAAGCCGTTACTCCATGCTCGCGAAACTCCGGGGCGCGCTCTCTTCTTTTACGCAGAAAGCCCTGCCCTCCAGAGTCATGCGCGCGGAAGATCTGACATTTGCCCGGGACGCGTCCGGCGCAGGCTTTGTCACCGCGCGTAAATCAAAAGAATCCGGTCCGCTCTCCGCCGCCGAGGAAGAGAACAACCGGATTTATATCGAAGAATGTTTCGGACTTCCGCTGTACGGCCGCCAGGAAAGCGCCCGGATCGAAGAGATGCTCTGTACGGGCCGTCATGCCGGATGTCATATTTATTTTACAGAAGGGAACCGTTCCACCGCGGAATCCGCTGACGCGCTGATCCGGAAAACAATCCGGGGCGCACAGCTTCAGGCGGAAAAGAACCGTTCTCACTATCAGGACAGACTGCATTTCTATCGAAACAGTATCAAACGACTGTCTGATCAGATCCGGAACGCTCTGCTCGTCTATCCCCAGCCGCTGAAAGTTCCGGCCCGCTCCGGAGCCCTCGATATCACCAGAATCTGGCGGGCAATCTGCCTGAACGATGAACGGATCTTCACAGATACCTTTGAAGAGGAACAGCCCGACTTCTCCGTGGACCTCATGCTGGATGCCTCCGCCTCCAGACTGCAGAGTCAGGAGATCATCGCCTCCCAGGCTTACGTCATCGCCAAAAGCCTGGCGCTTTGTGGCATCCCCGTACAGGTTTCCTCATTCTTAAGCCTCAGAGGGCACACAGTCATCCGGCTGTACCAGAGATATACTGACACAAAACATCCCGGAGCAGCTGACTCCGGGAATGGCTCTGAAGGTCATATCTTTGACTACTTTGCCGCGGGCTGGAACCGGGACGGACTTGCCCTGCGCGGCGCCGGATTCCTCATGAACGCATCCCCTGCCAGAAACCGGATGCTGATCCTTCTGACAGACGCCAGCCCTAACGATGACCGGAAAATCCCTCCGGACCGGGCTGACGGCCATCCTCTGAGCCGTGATTATTCCGGGGAAGCCGGAATCGAAGACACCCAGACAGAGGTTCGCCGCCTGAGAAAATCCGGCATACAGGTCATGGCAGTTCTCTCAGGCGAAGACGGAAGCACCGAAGCCGCGCGGAAAATCTACGGAGATGATTTCGTCCGGATCGAGAGCATCCGTCATCTGGCCGATGCGGTCGGGACACTGCTGCAGCAGAAGATCGAACAGTTTAAAGCCTGATATCCTTCAGTCTTCCCTCTCCCCGCAGATATCTTCGATAGATAAAAAAGAAAATAATACAGGAGATGCAGGCTGAAGTTCCGTCAGCAACAGGCTCCGCGTAAAAGGCATTCTTCGCGGCAAACCAGAGCGGGAGGGCACAGGTAGCCGCAAAATACAGCGATTTTCGGAACAGAGACATGCCAAGAGATATCTTCGTCATGCCAAGCGCGGTCAGACCGTCCACAATCACATACTGAAAACTGAGCGGAACAATCATCAGTGTAAACACCTTGATTCCCCATACCGCAAGCTGAGCGTATTCCGGATTATCCGTGAAAATGCGCACGAAATACTGAGGCGCCACCCGGGAAATCAGGAACATCACCGATGTAAAACAGAAACACAGCATCAGCACCCAGAAGAACGTTTTCCGGATCCGGTCCGGCTTATTCGCGCCATAGTTAAAACTGATCAGCGGCTGTGAACCTCCTGTGATTCCGAGCATGGGCGACGTGATCAAAAGCATGTAGCTCTGCACAATGGTCGCCGCCGTAACCAGCGTATCCCCGTACTCTTTCCCTCCATAGTGCTGGAGCACCGCGTTCAGAGCAATGATAATAATACTGTCCGTAGCAAAAATAAGAAACGGGGAAAATCCGATCTTCACAATCTGTTTTCCCACTGCCAGCTCCGGCTTCACCACTCCAAGCGGCACCTGCATCTTCTTTCTTCTGAGAGTCAGAAGGACAAATGTACAGGAGGACATCTGGGCAATCACCGTTGCCACGGCCGCCCCTGCCACGCCCATATTCAACAGAAAGATAAATACCGGATCAAGCACGATATTGACCACCGCTCCGATCAGTGTTGTCATCATTCCCAGCAAAGGGAAGCCCTGGGCCGTGATAAAATAATTCATCCCCATGGACAGCAGAGCAAAAAAGGTTCCTGCCGTGTAGATCGTCATGTAGGTATCCGCATAAGGAAATGTCACTTCACTGGCCCCGAACCAGTTCAGCAGATATTCCCTTGTCAGCAGAAACAGTATTGTCAGCGTCAGAGAAACAATCATCATCATGGTAAAACTGTTGGCCAGAATCTTCCGTGCTCCCTTCTCATCTCCCGCGCCCAGACGGACGGAAAAGAGCACCGATCCTCCGATCCCGAACAGCGTGCCAAAGGAAGACAGAAGCGTTACAATCGGCGCGCAGACTCCCACACCGGCCAGCGCGTCCGCGCCGATCACCGGAATATTTCCCACATAAATCCTGTCCACGATACTATACAGCACATTCACAAACTGCGCGAACATGAACGGAATCGATATCTTAAGCACAAGCAG
>CALWBC010000150.1 GCA_944375755.1 uncultured Mediterraneibacter sp.
TCTTCAGCCGCGCCGTTTCTTCTTTTTACAGCCTGTTTGGTTGATTGACGGGAAAGTTTCTGGTGGAAACAACAGCCGCCGATGCGTTTTCCCGATCGGATGAACCAGTTCAAAAACAGGGGACTGCATGAGCCATGCGTTGGAGCAGGAACGGATGAGAATCCTTCGTTCTGAATGTTAAAGACCGTAAAATGAGAGTGCCTCTGCGCGACCATTTTGCGGTCTTGTTACATTCATTCGAAGAGTCGAAGGAGTGGGCTCAGCATGGCGATGCAGTCCCCTGTTTTTGAACGTCAGCTTCTTGAAAAACACATCCCGCCTGGATTCAGTTTCCATCAGGAACCTTCCCGGTAATGAACAAAATAGCTGAACTATACAGTTTCCCCAGTTTTAACAAACTTCCCTGCAAAAATCCCCAAAACCATGATATACTGTAAAAAGCATTTAAAAATCTATTTCTTAATTAAAAAGGAGTTGATCTGATGAACGTCAGGCAGATGAGAAATGAAGCACTCGGAAAACGTGTTGTTAAAGCGCTTGAGTCAAGAAATATGGAAGCCTGGTATGCAGGCTCAAAGGAAGAAGCAGTAAAGAAAGCTCTGGAACTGATTCCGAAGGGAAGCAGCATTAACATGGGCGGTTCCATGTCTGTACGGGATGTGGGGCTGTATGATGCGGTCTGTTCCGGCGACTATGAATTTTATGACCGGGACGCGGCGCCTACCCCGGAAGAGAAAAATGAGATCCAGATGAAAGCATTTACCAGCGACTGGTTCCTGGGAAGTGTAAATGCCATGAGCGAGGACGGAGTTTTTGTAAACATAGACGGCAATGCGAACCGGATCGCGGCATATGCGTTCGGTCCGAAAAATGTTCTGCTCATTGTGGGGATGAATAAAATTGTGAAAACAGAAGAAGATGCCATGCATCGTGCCAGAAATGAAGCGGCGCCGATCAATGCGCAGAGATTTGGTATTGATACGCCGTGTGTGAAAAACGGCAGCTGTTTTGACTGCAAGAGTCCGGACTGCATCTGCTGTCAGATTCTTGTTACAAGATTCAGCAAAGTACCCGGAAGAATTAAAGTGATACTTGTTGATGATAATCTGGGATTCTGATACCGCGCGGCGATTGGCGAAAGGGCGGCCGGATAAGGAAATGTGGTATATATCCGCCGCTGCCTGTCAGCAGGTGAACCGGAGAAAAGAAATGTGAAATTCAGGAAAGGGATACAGATGGACAGAAGGGAAAGAAGAACAGAGAACGATACAGCCAGGAGACAGCCTGCGCGCCGGAGAAGAAGGCGCACTTCCGAAGGGTATTCCGCGGAGGCGGAAACGGAGATAAATGAGGCGAAACCCCGTGCAAAATCCCGTTCCGGAAATGGAAAAAGGAGCCGGAAGAAAAAAGAGCAGAAGCGCACTGCGTTTAATGTGATTTCAGCAACCGTGCTGATTGCGGCGGTCTGCGTGTTCGTATTCTCGCTTTATCAGCTTGCGGTGATGCTGGTGCCTTATTTTTCCGGCGGACAGGAATATGATGAGATCAAGGATCTGGCGATTACCGCGGATGCGGACGGGACAGGATTCAGCGTGGATTTTGACGCTCTGCTCAAGGAGAATCCGGATACGGTGGCATGGATCCGGTTTGACGAGCCTGCGATCATCAGTTATCCGGTAGTGAAAAGCGCGGATAACGAAGATTATCTGACGAAGACATTTACGGCAAACGACAACAAGCTTGGCGCGATTTTCATGGATATGAGAAACAGTTCGGATTTTTCCGACCGGAATACATTTATCTACGGACATCATCTGAACGTAGGCGGAGAGATGTTCTCCGAGCTGGTGGAATACGAGAGCGAGGACTTCTGCAAAGAACATCCGAACTTCTACATTTACACACCGGACGGCAGCGTCAGGACATATACTATTTTCTCGGCGGGTGTGGTGAAGGATACAGCGGAGAACTACAATATTGAGTATGCGTCCGATGAGGAGTTTGAACAGTACATCAATGTCTGCCGGGAGTCATCCAACTATCAGGTGGATGTGGAAGTGAATGCGCAGTCCCAGATCGTGAGCCTGTCTACCTGTACCAATGTGCGGGATGACGAGCGTTTCCTGGTTCAGGGCGTGCTGACGGCAGTGGATTAGGAGGGAAACCGGAGTGAAAACGGAAAGGAATAGCAGTTATGGCAGACAGATTTGACGTGGGCGATATTATCAAAATGAAGAAACCTCATCCCTGCGGAAGCCATGAGTGGGAAATCCTGCGTGTGGGCGCGGATTTCCGGCTGAAGTGCATGGGGTGCGGTCACCAGATCATGGTGTCACGAAAACTGGTGGAGAAGAATACAAGACAGATTACAAAGAAGACAGAAGAGAAAGCATCAGAAGGAGAGAACGAGGCTTGAAAGTTTTGGTGATAGACGGACAGGGCGGCGGCCTTGGAAGACAGCTGGTGAGCGCGGTAAAAGAGCGGTATCCTGAAGTACAGGTCCTGGCGGTGGGGACGAACAGCGCGGCCACCAATGCCATGCTCCGGGCGGGAGCGGATCAGGCGGCGACAGGAGAAAATTCCGTGGCCGTGGCTTCGGCGAGGGTGGATGTGATCATGGGTCCCATCGGAATTGTGATCGCGGATTCCATGCTGGGCGAAATTACACCGCGCATGGCGCTGGCCGTGGGACAGAGTCAGGCAAAGAGAATCTTGATACCGGTTAATTTTTGTGATAATATTATTGTCGGTGTCACGGAAACATCCATGGCGAAGAATGTGCAGAATGCCGTGGACGCGCTTGGCAGGATGATCGGATCAGAATGAATGACAGAACCAGACGGATTGATCCGGGAAGACATCTGAAGAACAGAAAAGCAACTTTTGACAGAACAATACCGATCAGAGAATTCCGGCAGGAAGCCGGAGCGGAGCGGCAGAAGCAGCAGGTGAAGAAAACGGGATTGGAGAAAAAGTTTCTTTAAAGATAAACAGACAGAAGTTATAAGTAACAGCATATAACCAACAGGACATGGATATCAGGAAGGTATCCGCTTTCAGAAGAGAGCGGGTACTTTCTTTTTTTGCGCGATAAGCCCGGCAAGCGGCCGCCATGCTTGCATGAGCGGGCATTTGCCGGGCAACGGACAGCGAACGGCTATGCTGTGAGCTGCCGCGGCAAGCAACTGCCATGCTTGCATGAGCGGGCATTTGCCGGGCAAGCGTACAGAACTACAGGACAAGGAGAAACAGGATGACATTAGAAGAATTTTTCAGATCAGTGCCGAAAGCGGCGCTGGCTTTTTCGGGGGGAACGGATTCCGCGTTCCTGCTGTGGGCAGCGAAGCATTACGGATGTGATGTGAAGGCCTATTATGTGAACACTGCGTTTCAGCCGGAGTTTGAGCGGAGAGATGCCGAAAGGCTGGCGGAGGAACTTTCGGTTCCCATGCAGATCGTGGAGCTGGACATTCTGGGAGTGCCGGAAGCGGCAGCGAACGGACCGCGCAGATGTTACTACTGCAAGCAGGCGATATTTACAGGCCTGTGGAATGCGGCGAAGGCGGACGGGTATTCCGTTCTTCTGGATGGAACGAACGCATCGGATGACGCGGGCGACCGTCCGGGCATGCAGGCCCTTAAGGAGCTTTCGGTCCGCTCTCCTCTGCGCGAATGCGGGATTACAAAGCAGGAGGTGCGGAACCTGTCCAGGGAAGCAGGACTTTTCACCTGGGAGAAGCCGGCTTACGCCTGTCTTGCGACCAGGATTCCCACGGGAACCCGGATTGAAAAGGAAGATCTGAGAAAAGTGGAGCAGGCGGAAACAGCTCTTGCGGATCTCGGATTCCGGGACTTCCGTGTGCGTATGTCCGGCAGCGCGGCGCGCATCCAGGTGCGGGAGGAACAGCTGGATCTTGTACGGAAAGAGAGGACGGAGATTGTAACAGCGCTGAAGCCGCTGTTTCACGAAGTTCTGCTTGATCTGGAACTGAGGTCTTAAAGAACAGCTGAGAGGAGGAAGAAAGAATGGATAACAAACATGATATACTTAAGCTTCTCAGAAATGTGGCGGGCGGCGCTGTATCTCCGGAGGATGCGCTGCTGCAGCTGAAAGAGGAGCCATTTGAGGATCTGGATTACGCGAAGATTGATTATCACCGCAGTGTCCGGCAGGGAGCGGCGGAAGTGATCTACGGCGCGGGAAAGACTCCAGAGCAGATTGTCGGAATCGTCACTGCCATGGGAAAGCGGGGGGTGAAGAATATTCTGGTTACACGGATCAGTGAAGAGGCGGCGAAGAGGCTGACGGAAGAGGTTCCCATCGATTATCATCCTCTGGCGAAGCTTACGGTCGCGTTTCCGGAAGAGCGGGAAAAACTGGGGAATATTGTGGTTGCCACAGGCGGAACCAGCGATATTCCTGTGGCAGAGGAAGCGGCTCTTACCGCAGAGACCATGGGAAATCAGGTGACCCGGCTCTATGATGTGGGCGTGGCCGGACTTCACCGTCTGCTCTCCAATATGGATGTGCTGATGAGCGCGCGGTGTGTGGTGGCGGTGGCAGGCATGGAGGGAGCTCTGGCATCTGTGATCGGCGGTCTCGTGGACTGTCCGGTAGTCGCGGTGCCCACCAGTGTTGGGTATGGAGCCAGCTTCGGCGGTCTGTCGGCACTGCTTTCCATGCTCAATTCCTGTGCGTCCGGCTGCAGTGTGGTGAACATTGACAATGGATTTGGCGCAGGATATCTTGCCAGCATGATCAACCAGATGGAAGGAATCAAATTTCCTGAGGAGAGAAAGGAAAAAGAGTGAGATGAGAACATTATACATTGAATGCAATATGGGGGCGGCTGGAGACATGCTCATGTCCGCGCTCTATGAACTGCTTGAGGATAAACAGGAATTTCTCAATGCGATGAACGGACTGGGGCTGCCCGGGGTCAGACTGGAAGCGGTCGGCAGTGCAACCTGCGGTATCGCCGGAACGCATATGGCTGTGACTGTAGATGGGGAAGAAGAATGTGAACCGGATGGAAATGAACATCATCACAGCCATGAGGAACATTTCCATGCTCATCCCAACGGACATTTTCACGCTTCACCGGGACATATCGCGGATTTGATCGACCGCATGGAATGTCTTCCGGAAGAGGTAAGGAAAAATGCGCGGGCTGTGTATGACCGCATCGCCCGGGCGGAGGCAAAGGCTCATGGCTGTCCGGTGGGAGATGTTCATTTTCACGAGGTGGGAGCTCTGGACGCGGTGGCGGACGTCACGGGGGTCTGTTATGCGATGTATCTTCTGAAACCGGAACGGATTATTGTCTCCCCGATTCATGTGGGAAGCGGGACCGTACGCTGCGCTCACGGGATTATGCCGGTGCCCGCTCCTGCCACGGCGAACCTTCTGGAAGGAATTCCGTTTTACGGAGGCTCGGTGAAAGGTGAACTGTGTACACCGACAGGCGCGGCACTTCTCGCCCAGTTTGCGGATGAATTCGGCAGTATGCCGGTCATGAAGATCAGCGGAGTCGGAGTCGGAATCGGCACAAAGCAGTTCGAACAGGCGAATTGTGTGAGAGCATTTCTGGGAGAGACAAGGAACGATAATGCTGCGGAGAGAAGCGGCAGTGCCGGAGGACCGAATGGAACCATCACGGAGCTGATCTGCAATATCGATGACATGACTCCGGAAGCACTTGCGTATGCATGCGGGCGGATTCTGGAAGCGGGGGCGCTGGATGCGTATACAGTTGCGGGAACTATGAAAAAAGGGCGTCCCGGACATGTGCTGAGTGTTCTGTGTCAGCCGGAGGAAGCGAACCGGATCGCGCGATGTATCTTGAAGGAAACGACAACCAACGGGGTGCGGGCCCGCAGATGTGAGAAGTATTATCTCGCGCCCGGGATGGAGAAGGTTCAGACGCGCTGGGGAGAAGCGCGGATCAAGACAGCGGAAGGATACGGGGCTTTTCATGTGAAACCGGAATATGAAGATGCGGCGGCACTGGCACGGAAAGCCGGAATTTCCTACCGGGAGATGGCGGAAGAGATTCTTCGTCAGAGGGAGATACGTCCGGATGATGATCAGCGGAGTCGGGACGTCCGATGACAGCTGACAGAGAAAACGGAAAAATGACAAAAGGACAGTGACAAAATGAGAAGACGACTAATATCAGTATTACTCTCCGCAGCGCTTGCCTGTACTCTTCTGGCAGGATGCCAGAGCAAAGGACAGGAGGCGAACGGAGGAAGTGCCGCTGATGAAAGCGGCACAGTTGAACCGGATACTTCCGAAGAAGCGGAGAAAACTTCGGTGGTGATCGCCATGGACCCGAACTCCGAGCCCGCGGCCGGTTTCGATCCCGCCTATGGATGGGGAGCAGGCGAACATGTACATGAGCCGCTGATTCAGAGCACACTGACCGTAACAAACACGGATCTGACCATAGGATACGATCTGGCGACGGATTACAGTGTGAGTGAGGACGGACTGACATGGACTGTGACGATCCGCGACGATGTAAAGTTTACGGACGGAGAACCGCTGACTGCGGAAGATGTGGCGTTTACCTACAATACGGTGAAAGAGTCCAGCTCGGTCAATGACTTTACCATGATGGATTCCGCGGAGGCGGCGGATGATACAACGGTGGTATTTCACATGAACCGGCCGTTCTCCATCTG
>CALWBC010000151.1 GCA_944375755.1 uncultured Mediterraneibacter sp.
TTCTCTGTCGGCCTCCCGCATATCCTGCTCGTTTGACGCATAATCAATCTGCTTTTCGCAGTCCGCATCTGTCCCCTCCTAGGGCGCTAGCAGATGTCCCTGCTTTTTAAGAATTAATCCGTCCGTCATCTGATTGTATCCTGAAAACCGCACGAACTCCGAGTCAAACTGTTTCTTCATTCTTCTTCCATAATCAAGATCCATCGGCATTCCTACCGGCTGTGACATAAAAGAAACCCTCACCGTCATCCCTCCGGCTTTTTCCAGTTCCCGTAAAACATCAGTAAACCCATAAAAATCATCAAATCCCATTTCTTTTACGGAAGTTACCCCTCTGCTGTTTAGAAGCGACATATACTTTTTAAACTGCGGAACAATAAATTCTCTGTCACTTAGATAAATCGGCATTATTTTATGCATCGCCTCGGAATAACAGTTCCTGGAATTGAATCCGAATCTTACTTTTGCCGCTTTGTTCATAGCGCAGCTTCCGTGTCCCGGCGCAAAAAATATAACCGGAATCTCCTTGCTTTCATTGTCCAGCATTCTCTCCGTCCTGATATCGGCAGCCAGTTCCGGACAAAGATGATTTCCGAAGATCACATCTTTCCGCTCCGATATGCTCAATTCGTCTATCAGTATCCTGCGAAGTTCCTCCAGTTTTTTCACTTCAGAAAGATCCCTTCCCAAGGCATCAATTACATACCCTGTGAAAAAAGTATGAGTATCTCCCAATCCGGCACAAATTGTACCGCTTCCGTAATCTGACACTCTTGTTTCAGCCCCTGTCAGCTCATCTGGCACCTCACCTTTCCCCACATCAACGATTACACCGTTTTTTATCGCTACGTATCCTTTGTACGGTCTTCCTGATACCGAATCATAGATACATTCTGATGTGAGTATTTCATCTGCCCTTTTCCGCATCTTTCCGACCTCCTTTCTTCTTTACTGTAATTTATTATAACATTATATAACGTTATATTCAATTTTATATGTTAATAAATATCATATTCGTCATATATAATAAATACACTTCCCTTAAAATCCAGCAATTTTGAATGTTTTTCATATTTTTTAGTATGATCTTTTTTATGATTCGTATTGTAATGTTATATATGTCATGCTATAATCCTTTTGTAGGAACAGGAGAAAAAGTTTTGAGGTAAAAGTATGAATTTAAACAAAGAGAGCACCACTCCATTATTTGAACAGGTAAAAGAAGATATTTCATCCAAAATCAAATCCGGCATTTACGCATCCGGTTCAAAAATTCCTACGGAACTGGATCTGATCAAAGAATACAACGTAAGCCGTATCACTATACGCCGCGCCATTGATGATCTCTGCAAACTTGGCGTCCTGATAAAAAGGCAGGGAAAAGGAACGTTCGTACAGGAGAAAAAGATATTCCGTAAAATTGAACATAACACCAGTTTTTCCGATTCGTGCCGTGCTAACGGAATGGTTCCTTCCGCCTCGGTTATTATAAGGAAGGTACTGACACCAGATTCAAAAGGAATCCCGGCACATAATGAACTAAAGAATGATTCTGTCATCTATATACAACGTGTCCGCAGCGCGGACGATATTCCGATTATGCTGGAAAACAATTATTATCCCTGCAGCAAATATTCTTTCCTGCTTACAGACAATCTGGATGGTGCGTTGTACGATGTATTAAAAAAGCATAATATCCGTCTGGGATGTTCACAAAATTCATATATCGACGCACTGAAAGCCAGCTCGGAGCAGGCTGCCCTACTCAGCATCTCACCTGGAGATCCGCTGTTTTTTCTTTACACGGAACTCTATGACATACATAACGAGCTGGTTTATGTCGGATGTGAATATATTGTCGGGGCACGCTACAGATTCAGTTATGAAAACAGTTAATTTCCTTTTTCATATTTTGCGCTTTGTGCTGCCTGTTGAATCTGCTTCAGCAGATTTTCCGGTGTTATTTCACCAGTATCAATCTGTTGAAGCCCATTCAGATAAGTCTGCGCAATTTTCGGATCCAGTTCGGTATCAAGCCATGGCGTAGTCGCCGGTGAATTCTTGATATACTGCATTCCCTCAATCAACGGCTGTATATCAGTATATTTTTCCAGATTTTCAAACATATCCTTCGTGCCGTTTACCCAGTATCCCTCCGTAAGATAACGGAGGGTGTTTTCTTTTGAAAGCGTATATTGAAGAAATTGGAAAGCCTCTTCCGGATGTTCTGTTTTACTACTTATAGCATAACCATCCGGCGTCCCTGTGACAATCTCCTGATTTCCTCTGGCTCCCTCAATTTTGGGAAAAGGAAAGACCCCCAGATGTTCTCTCGTAAACTCCGGATCCATTTCCATAGAATCCGCAATCGTTACATACTGGTCGTAAACCAGCGCGCACTCCTGATTGATAAGTCCGGAATATGAAAAGCTCCAGTCATATGCCGCCGTATCCTGATTCATATATTTATGCAGATCTTTATAAATCTCAAGTGCCTGCAGATATCCCGGATCGGAAAAAGATCCGTCTTCCAGCGAATAATCTGCTTTCAGCGTTTCCTCCGGTACGCATTTCTGATTTAAGGTAGTCAGATAATGAGCTCCTGCGTAGGGATCGGAATTTCCAAAATAAATCGGCGTAATCCCCGCATCCTGTATTAATTCAAGCTGTTCCAGAAATTCAGCGTATGTGTTCGGCGGAGTAAGACCGAGTCTCTCATAAATATCTTTATTATAGAACCAGAGCTTGGCATCTACTTTTACCGGAATCCCATATACCCCGTCTTCATACTGAAAAGCAGTCATCTGACTTTCTTCCAGTTCCCCCAGGGTTCCACTCTCTTCCAGTTGAGGAAGCAGATCAAGTACAAGGCCCTCCCTTACAAATTTATCCAGATATTCGTCTCCCCATGTAAAAAATATGTCCGGCGGATCATCCGAATTTATTACGGTTTTGATTTTCTGTTTATATGAGTCATTTGTAGCTGTTATTACCTCTATATTGATATCCGGATTCTCTTTTTCAAATTCCGCAATCATCTCTTCCGTTGCTGACTTCATCGGTTCCATTGTCCAACGATGCATAAATGTCAATGTTATCTTTCCGTCATCATCCTGTCCTGCGCCGCAGCCCGCCACAAGCAAGCCGGTAAATAAAAGAAGGACGACCAACCTTTTTATTCTTTTCTTCATTCCATCTCACCTTTTCTTTTTATTCTTTTACACTTCCAACTGTCAGTCCCGAAACAAAATATTTCTGAAAAACGACAAACAATATCAGAACAGGTATCACCGCCAGCACTACACCGGAAAGCAGAACAACCCAGTTTGTATAAAGTGCCTGTGAAAAAGACATAAGCCCAACGGGAATCGTATAAAAACGCTCATCACTTATAAAATTCAATGCGAAAGTAAACTCATCCCATACGTAAATAAGATTCAGCAGCAGACATACCATAACCGCCGGTTTACAGACAGGAAAAAATAGCTTCCTGTAAATTTGAAATCTGGTACAGCCGTCCAATACGGCTGCCTCTTCCAACTCCCCCGGAACGGAAACAAAAGCAGGATAAAGCAGAAAAATCGAAAACGACAGACGGAACGCCGTATCCGGAAATATCATAGCAGCGTAAGAATTGTACAGGTGTAATTTCTGAAGCAAGTTATATAAAGGAAGGACAGCTGTCTGCGGTGCCACAAACATCCCGCCAAGCAGCAACGCAAATATAAGCTTTTTAAATCGGAATTCCATCCTTGTCACCGCATAAACCGCAAGTGTGGAACATACTATGATCAGAGCGACTGAAATTACTGTTACAAACAGACTGTTGATGTAATACATGGATATACCGCTTTTCCATGCCTCGACATAATTTGAAAAATTCAATACTTCTGGAAGTGCAAATGTATTTGCGTAAAATTCTTTATTGGTCTTTAATGAATTCGTCAATATCCAAAAAAGAGGATAAAGAATAGTAACCGCGAAAACCGAAAACACAATATAGATCAGAATCCGCTTAAAATGAACCCCGTATTTTTCATTCATTTCCTCGCATCCTCCTTTCCAAATCCTGACAGCCGCATCTGAAACGCGGAAAGGATAACTGTAATCACAAGTATCAGATTACCTATAGCAGACGCATATCCAAATTTGTCGTAGGACCATGCTGCCGTATACATGTAGTTTCCCAGAGTCTGCGTAGCATTTCCGGGGCCGCCACCGGTCATAACCTGTATTTCATTAAAAACCTGCATTGCCCAGTTTACCGTGATAATGACAACAATCGTAAGTGTATCCCGTATCTGAGGAATAATAATATATCTGGCCTGCTGAAAGAATCCACAGCCATCCAGTCTCGAAGATTCCAGAATCTCCGGTGAGATTCTCTGAATGGCAACGACCAGCAGCATGGCGGCATATCCCGTATACTGCCATTGGCTCATTGCTATGATTGCATAAAGAGCCGTATGTGAATTGCCAAGCCATCCCACTGCCAGAGAATCCAGTCCGACAAATCTCAGGATACTGTTCAAAAGGCCCACATCCGGCTGATAAATAAAAGTAAACAGGGTACCGATTACCGTGATGGATATAACAGATGGAATAAAGAACAATGTACGGAAGAATACCCTGCCTTTTTTTACAAATTTGCTTTCCAGGAAAAGCGCAATAAGAAGTCCTCCGCCCACCTGAAAAACAAGCGACCAGAACATATAGATAAAATTGTTCTTCACTGCGACAGATATAACAGGATCCGTAATAAGTGATCTATAATTATATAGTCCTATAAAATATTTGTGTACCGAAAACGAACTCATATTATAGAAACTGTAAATCACATTCTGTACGACAGGGTAGTATACAAAAACTATAATAAGAATTAATGCCGGTATTACATATAAGTACGCCTGTGTCCTCCGCCTTTTCAAATCGATCCCTCCTTTTATATATCATTTAACGTTATAATATATTATAACGTTATATATCGTAATAATCTAGAGCTATTATAAACAATTTTATATTTTGTTTTTTATATAGAATTACCATTGCCGCTTTTTTTATAGCAAACATCTCCTGGTATTAGATAGCAGCCAACTTTTCTAGTATTTCGGGCATAAAAAACCCCCAGACAACCCTGTCTGGGGATCACATTCTCTTATGAATTATTCACTATCTAAAACCTTTTGGATCTTTATGAATTTTGGGAAATCATAATCGTAAACGGCTCTCCCACCTGCTCATAATCCGAGTTCATTTTCCCACTCTCTTCCGGCATTTTCGCCGCATATGGAGTCAGCGTCAGACTCTGCGCGTCATCGCTTACATATCCGTTATCAATCGTCTCCACTTCCATGCGCCCCTCTGTTTTCTCCGAAAAGCTTACAAAGAAAGCGACCGGATTGCCCAGATTGTCTTCACCTTCCAGACGAAGATCGTAGGAATATTTTCCTGAATTCTTTTCAAAATAAATATTCTGCCCCATGGCGTTGGATGTATACCGTGTCAATCTGACTTCCGTCCCGTCCGGCAGAGTCACCGTCTCATCAAGCGGAACTGTCAGCGTATCAAGCGCAAGTTCCTCGCCGGATGCCGTAAACTCAAACGAACCAACTTTATCTCCGTTCACGGAATACTGAATCTCCATATCAAGCTCCTGTTCCGTGTCCACATCCGGCACCTCAATCGTCCAGTCAGAAACGATATTGTAATCGTCCGCCCGCCTGCTGCCGCCGCTTGCCGCCATGGATACCATTCTTCCGTTTATAAAGACCGTCACGTCTTCCGCATAGTCCATCAGGGATTCATCGGATTCCAGCCGTTCGGGAACTGTCACCGCATCGGAGATATAAAGTCTGCCCTCGTCCAGAACAACGTCGTTCAGAGTAACGGTAAATCCATGATCTGATACGCTCTGTCCGACAACTGTCCGATAAGGATCCAGATCTTTCGAGATGCCGAGCAGCTCGGAAAGATCATAGGTAACCGCCTTCACTCCCGCATATACGAACTGTCCCGCCGGGGTAAACACGCCTCCCGCCACGATGACAAACGCCAGCGCCGCAGCTGCCGCCGTATAAATTCCCCATCTGCGGGATGCAGATTTCCTGCCGGATGCTCCCCTCTTCTTATCCGTGTATCGTTTTCTCCTGCCAAATTCCTTCATCCATGTTCTGACCTCTTCCGGAGAAGCCTCAAAAGATCCGCCGTTTCCCGGCCGGTTATCCATCTCATTTAACATATCATAAACCGAATGATTCATCTGTCATTCCCCTTTCCTGTCTGTGCCGCAAATTGTCTGCGAAGTTTTTTCTTTCCCCTGGATACATGATTGTAAATCACTGCCTTTGACATGCCGGTGCTGCGGCTGACCGACTCCATGTCTTCCTCTTCCATATAGAGTCTGATAAACAGCTCCCGATCGGCCGGCCTCAGACAATCCAGCATTTCCCGCGTCTCTCTGGAAATCTCCGTCTCCAGAACGGCAAGTTCCGGTGTCTCCCAAGCTTCGCTCTCATTTACATCTTCTTTCATAGAATCATCGAAACTCACTTCCAGCAGATGCCTGGCGTATCTGCGTCTGCAGTCCAGTGCTTTCAGTCTGGCTACTCCTGCGATCCAGTTGGCAAACGAATTCTTGTCCGAGCGATAGGAATCCGCATGCTGCCACACCGCAAAGAACACATCGTTGATACATTCATCCTCAAATCTCGAAAGATCTCCGAGATGTCTTCGGACCACGGTCTTTACCAGCCCGCCGTAATGCAGCATACAGTATTCCAGCGCTTTTTCATTTCCATGTATGATCTGATTGATAAAATTCTGTTCTGTTACTTTCATAGGAACTCCTTCTTTGCGCCGTTTCGTTATTTAACCCGGGTGTATTTTACGTAGCAGTTCGCCATAGCGCGTGCTGAACTGCTACTGTGTAACCGATGTTTCCGGTTATACTTATTATTCGTATCCGGGCACTCCAATTCTATCAGATTTTTATGAAAAAATTATAATCCGTCAAAATGCATAACAGAAATGGGTTCACAATAGAAAAGAGCTGCCGCATCAAATGATTCACGGCAGCTCCTGATAACAGGAAAGACTTCTCTCCCTCTCTATTCACCTCTTTCATCGTCACCGAGATCTTCCCCGTTTGATTCGATAACTCTCTTATACCAGTAAAAACTGTCCTTCCGGAACCGGTCATAGGTTCCGTTCCCCTCGTCGTCAGCATCCACATAGATAAAACCGTAACGCTTTTTCATCTCTCCTGTAGAAGCCGCCACAATATCAATTGCAGACCATGTCGTATACCCGATCAGATCCACACCATCTTCCAGGGCTTTCTTCATTGCGCGAATATGTTCTCTCAGATATTCGATGTGCCCCTGATCGTGTATTTTTCCATCCTCTCCGATTTCATTGTATTCGCCCTGACCGTTTTCCACTATCATCATGGGCTTTTCATATCTGGAATAGAATTCATTCAGCAGATACCGAAGACCCGAAGGATCGATGCCCCATCCCCACTGGGTCTTCTTCAGCCGCGGATTCGGGAGGCCGAAATTCGTACCCTTTCCCAGGTCTTTTGCCGCTTCAGCACTGGAACAGTCCGATTTATAATAACTGAAAGTAATAAGATCAACCGTTCCTTTTTTCAGGATTTCAAGATCTTCATCCGTAATATGAAGCGTAATCCCCTTTTCTTCCCAGAATCTCGGTGCCCAATACGGATATTTTCCCTTGCACATCACATCCATACAGTAATAATTCCATATATTCATATCTTTTTGCGCCGCTGCAGCATCTTCCGGTCTGCTTGTCAGCGGATAATAGAGGAACCCGCACATCATACAGCCCATCTGATTTTCCGGGTCAATTTCATGAGCCAGAGTCACTGCCTTCGCGCTTGCCACGAACTCATGATGAAGTGCCTGAAAACGTCTGCTAAGCTCCTCCGACGTCACGTCCGGATCATCAATGTACAGATTTCCGGAGGCAGGAATAATCCCGGATGTAACAATCTCTCCGTATGTCACTGTGCCAAAATTGATTTCATTGAACGTCAGCCATCTTTTGACCAGCCCTTTATATTCCGTAAAGAGCGTCCTTGCATATCGCAGGAAAAACTCAATCAGTTTCGGGTTTGCCCAGCCCCCGTATTTGACACAGAGGTTCCACGGGATATCGTAATGCGTCATTGTAACTGTCGGCTCTATTCCATACTTCCGGCATTCCTCAAACAGTTTCCGATAATGCTCAATCCCGGCGCGATTGGGTTCTTTATCATCACCATTCGGATATATTCTCGCCCAGTTGATAGAGGTCCGGTAAGTGCGAAATCCCATCTCCGCATATAATGCAATGTCTTCCTCATAACGCTCATACTCCCGGCACCCTGTATGAGTCGGATAGAAATAGCGGGAATCGATGTTCTCCGTAACAAGGCGGGGATGTTCCCTGTCACCTGCCGTACAGTGATCCAGAATCGTCTCGCCCTTTCCATCTACATTCCAGGCGCCCTCGCACTGAGTCGCCGCTGTTGCTCCGCCCCACAGAAAATTCTCCGGGAAACCTGTTTTCTTTCTTTTATTCTGCATAATTTTTTACCTCCTCCGGTTTGTAAAGAAACATAGTAAGAACAAATGTCACAGCCATTCCCACCAGTACAGCAATAATCATGTAAACGATATTGCTCCAGCCCTTATCGCCAAGCATGGTAATAAAACCAAACAGAGCGAACGAACCCGGGAATGCGTAACTGCAGCACTGGAAAATCCCCGCAATCGCACCGCCAATTGCCGAGCCCGCCATAACTGCGTAAAGCGGCGTGCGGTATTTCAATGTCACGCCGAACAGAGCCGGCTCCGAAACTCCCGCTACAATTGTCGCCACCGCAGCGGTTGTCGATTCAGTTTTGAAATCCTTGTCCTTTGTCTTAAGCGCAACCGCCAGACACGCGGCGCCCTGGTTGAAATTCGGAATCATGGACGCTATGCAGATCAGCGGATCATACCCCAGCGACGAAAAGTTCTGAACGGCAATTGCCGGAAACGCCATGTGCATTCCTGTCAGAACAAAAATCGGCACAACACCCGTCAGAACCGCAAGCCCCAGAAATCCTGTCGCATCATAAAGAGCCTTAATGCCTGCTGCCAGATAAGTTCCTATTATCGCTCCCAAAGGCGCCAGAACCACCAGCATAATCGGCGTCATTATAAAAAGTGTTCCAAGGGGTTCAAGCACTGAGCGCAGAAAAGCAGGAGAATGCTTTGCTATCCACTTTTCCAGCTTTGCAGCCACCCACATGGTCAGGATCATCGCGAATACATTGGAGCTGTAAGACTGACCGGAGATCGGGAGCCCAAATATGCTTCCGCCCGAGCCCGTCGCGTTCACCAAATCCACGAAAGTAGGGCTGAGCAGCGCGGCGCCAAGGGTCATTCCCAGATATATATTGGCGCCGAATTTCTTCGCAGCCGCAGCGCCGACCAGCACTGGCAGAAAGTAAAATGGCGCGTCCGCCACAAAGGAAAGAGTGACATAAGTCCCGGCTTTCTCCGTGAGCAGTCCAAGCTGTACAAGGAGCAGCAGCACAACCTTGATCATACCGCCTCCAATCAGGGCGATCACCACCGGGCTGACACAACCTGCGATCCCGTCCAACACCGCCGCTATTCCGATTTTCTTCTTCGTCTCCGCTTCATCCTGTTCCTGTTTCGCCTTTTCGCCCAGGCCATTTTGAGCGCATACAAGCTGATATGCATCGTCCACGTCCTGCCCGATAATCACCTGGTACTGTTCCCCGGACCACTGAGTTCCAAGAACACCCTTCAGTCCTCGGATCTCCTCATCCCTGACCAGTTCCTTGTCAGAGACATTTACCCGCAGCCGCGTTACGCAGTGCGTAAAATAAGAAATATTTTCTCTGCCGCCAAGCAATCCGACAAGCTTTTCCGCAAGTTCCCTGTATTTTTCTTCCCTTGCCATGAATAATTCCTCCTCATTCTGTGAATCGATTGTATAGATTCGTAACCCTCATCATCGGACGGCGCTGCAGTCATCCGTCCCGGATTTATTATTAAAATAGCACACCCCGTAAATCCATGGGGGACAAAAAACGCCCCTGCTTATAAGCGCAAAAAACCGCCATGCGCAGAATCCGGGAACGAATCGTCAGTTCCGTTCATTTATCCGCATGGCGGGATCTATTTTTCATATTCAGTTGCTGCCGCGGAGCACCCGTTTCCGTCACTTTCCCTTATATCTCTTCTGATATGCAGAAGCGATCAGATTCAGGCAGTATTCTACCGCATACATATGATATACGGTCCTCTCTTTTCCAAGATCATGAGAGCAGAGATAAAGAACCTCATCGTAGATTTCCGTATATTCCCGGCTGTGTCGGGACGTCATCAGGATCTTTCCGCATGGAAATGCGGATATCAGATCACGGATTACCCTTTCAAAAAATCCCCCTGTAGACACAACAAAAAGAAGATCTTCCGAAGTAAGCGTCTGCAGAAGCTGGTTATCATCAAATTTCTGTCCAACGATCCGGATCATTTTCCCGTTTACAATCATCTGCTTCTGAAAGTCACTGCAATGCTGCGAGTAGATATCAGAGACGAGAAATACAACCATTCCGCTGCGGTATATCAAATCCGCGATTTTTCCCGTCTTTCCATTCATATTCGCATTACAGTCTTCTGCCATTTCCGCAATTTGTTTCGCAAGGTATGCCGGATAGTCCTCCACATTTTCGCTGGTACTGTAATACCGATACCCCTCTTCCACGTACTCTCTTGCCTCTTCCTTCAACGCCTTAAAATTATCGTAGCCCAGAGACTGACAGAATCTGCGTATGGCAGCGCGTGTCGTATAGCACTGCTCCGCCGCATCATAAATATTGACATTGTCAAGCGAGCCGAAATTCGATAAAAAGTATTTTGCCAGCACGGTTTTCCCTGCGTCCTCGTCCGCCTGATTCAAAATACTGATCAGCGAGTTTAAAAGTCCCCATTTGTTATGGATATTCATAAAAATTTCCTCGTATTATTATTTTACACGCATACCATTCTCGGTTTAGTTTATCATATTTCAACACCCATGCCAAAGAAATTTGCGCAGAATCCAAATGAATTTGCTGGCAATCGCAGTGGCTTTCTGCTATCCTGATGGAAACAAAAAGAAAGGAGCAACAATTCATGCTTGGTGATAAACTTGTTACACTCAGAAAAAAGCACGGATACAGCCAGCAGGAAGTCGCTGACATGCTGTCCGTGACCAGACAAACCATCTCAAACTGGGAATGCGGCCAGGGCGCGCCTTCCCTCGACAAAGCTCTCGAGCTCGCCCGCATTTACAAAATAAGCCTCGACGATCTCGCAGGAAACGATGTAGAAATCGCCGCAAAAGAAAAACCATCGAAAGATTTGCACATATTAAAAAAACTGATTGGGAAGAAATGCTGCCTGGACTGTTCGGACTGGGATATGGTCCTCCAGGACGAGATCGTCAAAGACTCATCCGGAGCGTACAATATGAAAATACTCGATATAAATGAAGAATGGCTGAAAGTCGAATATGAACGAAGAAAGGAAGGCACTCTGTTCGGGAAGGAGACAGTCGCAAAACTTGTGGATCTTTCTCTTGTGGACGGCATTGAAGTGGAGGTGACGGAATCATGACAATATTCTTTCTGATCGTCATAACCGGTCTGCTGATTTATCTGATCAGCGAATATAAAAAGGATAAAAAAACAGCCAGCGCCAGGCTTCCCTGGGAAAAACTCCTCCCTGAATATATCGGAAAGACCTGCGAAATCACTGTCAAAGATCCGCTTGTAAACATTGATATCATGTTCAGTGTCACCGGAATCCTCCGGGATGCGGATGATGAATGGCTGGTAATGGAATGTACAGAGAAAAAGAAAAAAGTGCTGAAAATATTCCGGATTGAGAATATCGGAGGGGTGAAGGAAATCGGTAAATAACCTGAAAATAAGCCTGCCTTGTCCAAAAAGGAGGAACAAGGCAGGCTCATCCGGTTGCTTCAGAATTTACAAGAGATATCTTTCAGAAAACCGCTTGATTGTTTGTGTATCCGATGCTGTTTTCCTGTTTCCTATAAAAATCAGTCGTTCGTCCGAGTAAAGATGGTAGCGCTTGCTATTTTATTGTAATATACTTCTGTTTACTACTGTTTGGCTTGTCCGGAATCGTCATAGAAATTCTCCCCTGTGACAGTAGTACATTTAAATACTTTCTTACACTTCTCTTATCTTTGTATCCAAGATAATCCGCGATTTCTAATACGGACTTTGGCTCATGACAAAATTCTAAGATCATTACCGCCTTATCCTCTTTATCTGTCACATTTCCATTCTCAACTGGTGCAATTACTGGTACATTTTCAGCATCAACTGGTGCATTTCCATCCTGAACTGGTACATTTTCAGCATCGACTGGTGCATATATCTTTGTCTCCAACCGTTCAAAAGGAATCGTCACCACAATACTGTTTTCTCTAAGTTCAATACAGTCTTCCCCATAAAGTTCCGTTATTTTAGGTACCCCACGTCCGGAACGTTCACTTATATGCAGCTGAAGAAAAATATCCGACAGCTTCTGATTAACAGGAACCGATTCCCCGGCAAAGAAGCCTTCGACTGTCTGTTTCGGCGGCAGATGCCCTCGAGATAAAATTTCAATTCTGTCTCGGAATCCCGTAAACATCGGAGCATTGCCATCGATCCATAAATTATGCACAAACGCATTAATTACTGCCTCTCTATACGCTTCAGCATGAAACAGCGGCACTTCCTTACGTTCAACAATACGATTTCTTTCATCTGCCTGTGGAATATTCAGTACTTCCCCATAACGAAGCACATCATCCAAAGAATACAACAGGCAGGTATTTCCAAACTCTCTGACAGAATACATTGTTGTTGCTTTTGTTTCTCCCGAAAACAGAGAAAAGCGAACCGGAATATGGCTATTGTCAGAAAGCAGCTGGGCCATCAGATTATATTTTCCATCCTTTGTTAAGAGCCCGACCAATGCGAAGATACCTAATCCGATCAAATGAAGTCGGCACCGTTTTTGCAGCAGGTATCACAAGTACGACAATTCGTTTGCCTTCCAGCTTCATTTCATGAAATTCAAAACCTATATCCGGCTTGACCATCCGCGCCAGATAGTGTTTGAGCGGCTCATTTTTAACATCCTGGTGAATGTCAAAAGCAGTTCCCTTTATTATATGGGAATTATTTTCTACTCCCCATACAAAGTACGCATATTCTTCGCCAACCATTGCTGCCGCATTAGACATACCGGAAATATATTCTCCCAGCGCGTGAGACTCAAACCAGTTTTCTTTAAATTCAAACCATTCCTCCTCGTGCTGATGGGAAATAAGGCTTTTTACAATAGAGATAAGTTCATTCATATGATCCGCTCCACAACAACCATGATTAATAAAAAACTAAATCTGTTTTATCGATTTCTATTATAGTATCACATCTTTTCCCTGAAAGATACCAAAATCAAAAGCCTCCCAGAACAAATGTCCTGAGAGGCCATGCAGCGCCTTGTTGCGTTCCGAATCGTATACTGTTGTAATTCGATTAACGTTTGGAGAACTGCGGAGCTCTACGAGCTGCTTTGAGACCGTATTTCTTACGCTCTTTCATTCTCGGGTCACGAGTCAGGTAACCTGCGCTCTTGAGTACCGGTCTGTAATCATCGTCTGCCTCAAGAAGTGCTCTGGAGATTCCGTGACGGATCGCTCCTGCCTGTCCTGTGTAACCGCCGCCGTGTACGTTTACGATTACATCAAACTTATCTGTTGTGCCTGTAGCCACGAGCGGCTGGCGAACGATAACTTTCAGTGTCTCAAGTCCGAGATACTCATCGATGTCTCTTTTATTGATTGTAATCTTACCTGTTCCAGGTACAAGATAAACTCTTGCTACTGATTTTTTTCTTCTTCCTGTTCCGTAATATTTTGCGTTAGCCACTGTTATATCCTCCTTTCAACCTCTACCTAAAATGTCAGAACTTC
>CALWBC010000152.1 GCA_944375755.1 uncultured Mediterraneibacter sp.
CTATAAATATTTGATTACTTCTCTTGGTAAGGAAATCATAGCTGCCGGTTTAACCATAAAAAATCTTATCCTTGTTCCTGCACTTACATCTTGATTTACTGATACCGAAATTTTGCCATTTTGCGTAAAAAATCATTTATAAGTGGCCTAAAGAATGAAAAAGAAAGAAATACGGAATCCGAATAGAATAATAACTGTAAAGAACAGCTCCTGAAAAACAGATTTCGGAGAGAGGATAAGACGTGACCGGAGAGGCAAGGTCACAGAAAGAGAAGGAGGACAAAGAATATGAAGAAGAGGTATCTGGCAATGCTTCTGGCAGGATGCGTGGCGTTTGGTCTGGCGGGATGCGGCAGCGGAAGCGATGAAGAGGTTTCCAATGAAGAGGGAGAACAGATCACCCTGGAATTCCTGGACGGAACTTCCGAGGAACAGTATCAGGCATGGGAGACGGAGATGATCGAAGCGTTCGAAGAGGAGAACCCGGATATCAAGATTGAGGTTCAGAAGGTTTCCACGGACAGCTTCAACCAGACGGTGATGACCAGATTCGCTTCCGGAGACGCGCCGGATATGCTGACATTTACGGAGAATGACATTACAGATATGGTGCCCAGCGGATATATCATGGATTTAAGCGACAGCGCAAACATTGCGAATTATGACGAGGGCATGCTGGACAGCCTCTCACTGGACGGAAAAGTATATGCTCTGCCTATCGCAAATGATTTCATGTGCGTGACATACAGCAAAGATGTCTTCGAGGCGGCGGGAATTACGGAAGTGCCGAAGACATGGGATGAATTCATGGATGTATGCAAGACGCTTAAAGATAACGGCGTAACTCCTCTGGTGGCCGGATTCGCGGATCAGTGGGCGGTAAACGGTGTCGGACAGACGGTATACTGCGCTGCAGTGCTTGGAAACGGAGGACCGGCGCTGGCGGATATGGTTTCCCGGACGAACACATTTGCGGGAACGGAGCAGTGGAGAGACGCATTCCAGAAAATTTCAGATATGTATCCGTACATGAATGAGGATCTGTTTGGAACAGACATGAATACCTGCTATGACATGGTTGCAAACGGTGAGGCTGCCATGATTCCTAATATCTCATCCGCTGTGACAAATGTGATGGCAATGAATCCGGATGGAAACTATGGAATCTTTGCGCTCCCGGTATCAGATAACGCTGATGAGAATCTGATGCCCATGTGTCCGCCGGCAAATGGATTCGCGATCAGCGAGGACTGTGAGCATAAGGAAGAAGCAATGAAATTCATCGAATACCTGACTTCTCCGGAATCAGCGACAAAATATGCGGAGTACGGCGCAGGTATCCCGATTGTAAAGGGTGTGGATACCACATCTCTGGAGGGCGCGTTCAAGGACGGAGCAGATCTGATCTCCAACAGTCAGGTCAAACTGATCAGTTCCAAGAGCTTCCCCAGCGCGAATGAGGATGCGTTTATTAAAGATCTTTCCGATTTCTTCCTTGACGGATGCAAGGATGTGGACGGCGTGCTGACTCAGCTGGATACGGATTTTGACAATTTACAGTAATGGCGGCCGGATGAAAAATCATCCGGCAGGAACAGCCGGATACGGAAAGGGGAGTGCTGGAAAGGGAAGCCGGAAAGCATTCCCCTTTCCGTATCAGAAGGCATCGCGTATCAAACAAAACGGCATGCCGGAACAAACGGCGCTTTGTATCAGACGGTATATTTTGAAAGGACAAATTCATGAAAAAAAGAGTAAAAACAAATCTGGAGTATTTCGTTTTCCTGATCCCGTCCCTGATTCTGTTCGTATTCTGCGTGATCTACCCGTTTCTCTCGGGAATTCATCTCGCGTTTACGGACTGGAACGGAATCGCGCCTACATACAACTATGTAGGGCTGGATAATTTTATACAGCTGTTTTCGGACAAACAGGTGCTGGAACCCCTGAAGAATACGCTGATCTACGGATTCGGAGTGACTATCGCGAACAACATCATCGCCCTGACTCTGGCGTCCGTGCTGAGCAAAAAGTTCCGGGGACAGGCATTTTTTAAGACCATCTTTTTCATTCCGCTGTCTATCAGCGTGGTGCTGGCGTCTTTTGTGTGGAGGTACATATTTGCGAACCTTCTTAACGGTATCACCGGACAGTCCCTTCTGGGAGCAAAGAGTACGGTTCT
Source organism: uncultured Mediterraneibacter sp. (assembly GCA_944375755.1). Classification (GTDB taxonomy): domain Bacteria; phylum Bacillota; class Clostridia; order Lachnospirales; family Lachnospiraceae; genus Mediterraneibacter. The sequence continues at coordinate 2,183 of CALWBC010000152.1, forward strand.
TGTCGGAATCATCATTATCTCCCTGTGGAATAACCTGGGATCCAACACCATGATCTATATCGCGGGTCTGGCAGGAATCCCGAAGGATTATGAGGAGGCGGCCATGATCGACGGAGCCGGGCTGCTTCAGAGATTCCGCTATATTACGATTCCCATGCTGATGCCGTCATTTTCCATCTGCATTACTCTGACGCTGACATCCTCTCTGAGGGAATTCGGACTGGTGCTTGCGGCGACAGGCGGCGGTCCGGCAGGATCATCCGAGACATTTGCGCTGTTGATTTATAACTACATGTTCAAATATTCAAGAGCGGGATACGCGCAGGCTGTATCGCTTGTATTTATGGTAGTGCTCGTGGCGATCGGACTGCTCCTGAACCGCTATTTCAGAAACAGGGAGGTAGAAGCATAATGAAACAGAATAAATTAGGGATTGCCGGCAGACTGTATCTTCTGATTGCAGGTATCTTTTTCCTCTTCCCGTTCCTGATCTGCCTGCTGATGGCAGTAAAATCCAGGCAGGACAGGGGCGGCGTGCTCTCCCTGCCGGATCGGATTCACTGGGAGAATTTCGCCAATGCCATTGAGGAAGCGAATATTATCAGTTCTCTGAAAAACAGTATTATCATTACCCTGGCATGTGTGGTTATTATTGTATTTGTATCTGCCACAGCGGCATACGCAATCGGACGGCAGTACCATAAGCGGTTTTACCGCATTTACGAGGCGATTCTGATCGCGTCCATGATGATCCCGTTCCAGGCAGTCATGATTCCGGTTTATAAAATGTACAGAAGCCTGGATCTGCTCAACACACGGACAGGAGCTGTTATCATGATCTCGGGTATGGCGGTGGCTTACTGCACGATTATGATCATCGGTTTTGTCCGGCGTATTCCGATCGAGCTGGAAGAAGCTGCCATGATCGAGGGAGCGGGGCGGTTCCGCATCTGCTTTACTATCGTAATGCCCCTGCTGAAACCCATTCTCGCGACAGTGGCGACATTACAGTTTCTCTCCGTGTGGAATGAGTTCAACGTGTCGATCCTGCTGCTTCAGAGCGAGGAGATCAAGACGATTCCGATGCAGCAGTACGTATTCTTCGGCGCGTATGGAGCGGATTACAATACAGCTTTCGCGGCGGCAGTTATCACTATGATTCCTGTGATCATCTTCTTCCTCATCCTGCAGAGATACGTGGTGGCAGGCATGACGGCTGGAGCTGTGAAGGGATAGTTCAAGATCAGATCGAGGAGGAACCAGTATGAACCCAATCTTACCATTACATTATTCCGCTCCGGACGGGGAACCCCATGTGTGGAGGCAGGATCCGGATACTCTGTATCTTTATGCGTCCAATGACCGGACCGGGGGATTCAATATGGATCCCTGGCAGTCGGTCTGGTCCACCAAGGATCTGCTGGAGTGGACGGAACACAAGCCGGGATTTGACGCCCGGCAGGCAGTGGATTTTGATGATGTGCAGGCGCTTCCGGCAAGCGACTGCATTGAGAAAGACGGAAAATATTACTATTATTTTACCGCGGCGGGGAAACAGTGCGTTGCATTTTCCGATCGTCCGGAAGGCCCGTTCTTAAATGCCCGGCCCATTGAAGGAACCGAGTTCCCGAACTGCGGCGACCCGGCGGTGTTTGTGGATGACGATGGTAGCGCCTACCTTTACTGGGGACAGTTTTCCTTAAGAGGATGCCGGCTGAAGGACAACATGTACGAGCTGGACGAGTCCACGCTGGATACCATGCTGATCACAGAAGAGGAACACGGCTTTCATGAGGGAAGCTCCATGCGGAAGCGTGGCGACAAGTATTATCTGATCTACTGTGATACGGACAGGGGAGCGGCGACCTGTTTAAGCTACGCGGTGGGGAAAACCCCGTTGGGTCCGTTTGAGAAACGGGGCGTGATCATCGACAATCAGGACTGCGATCTGGCGGCGTGGAATAACCACGGCTCCATTGTGTGTTTCCACGATCAGTGGTACATCGTTTACCACCGTGCCTGCTTCGGTTACGAGATGGGCGGAAGAAAGGCCTGCATGGAGCCGATCTTCTTTGATGAAAACGGCGACATCGCGGAGGTAAAGATGACAACTCAGGGACCGGAAGGCCCTATCGATGCCAGGAAGAAGATGGAGGCGTGGAGAGCCTGCTGCTTTTACCGGGAGGCAGGGCAGGGCAAGCCCCTGTCCGACAACTTCTTCTGGAAGACGCCGGTCAGCGGCTGGAGAAGAACCGTGGAACTCAACTCCATCCGCAACGCGAAGGACATGGGCGTACGCGCGGCGCACTATGTGGACCATGGAGTGCACCGGGAGTATCTGACGAAATTTACTGCCGGGGATGCCGCGGTTTACCGGTATCTGGACTTTGGCAGCGGAGTGGAGCGTTTTGTCTGCTCGGCGTCAAGCTATCTGGCTCATGCCAGAATGGAGATTCATATCGATGGCGCGGACGGTCCGTGCATCGGCATGTGCGAGATTACGGATACGAACGGTTTCGGCCCGTGGAATTTTACGACCTTCTCGTGCGGCGTGGAGCGTGTGACGGGAGTGCATGAGGTGTGCCTGAAAACATACCCGGTGGGAGAGCCGGGAGGATGGCTGTGCGACCTTGACTGGTTCTATTTTCAATAAAAAGCGGCCGTCAGGTATAAGACAGCGCAGCTGTATGCGAATGTATAAAACAGATTGCTTCCAGACAGGAGAAAACAGATGAACGGATTTGATTTACAGGTAAAAGGGGAAACAAAGAGCGGAACTGACCGCATCCGCCCGGTGTTTGTGTGGAAATCTCAGCCGGGCTGCCGCCAGTATACGATTGAGATGTCCAGAAAGGCAGACTTCAGTGAGATCATTTTCCTCAGGGATACGAGGGCGAACTACTATGTGTATGACAATGTGCATCTCCGGCCGGATACGGTTTATCATGTGCGTGTCCGCAGCGGGCTCGGAGAGTGGAGCACAGTGAGCTTTCGGACCGAAAGCGGCGTGACCGGGGAGGAAAAGTTATGACATATCAAAGCATTCGTCCCGGCCGGGTATGGCTTGATACGGAAGGAAAACGGATTCAGGCTCACGGCGGCTCGGTGATGTATATTGACGGAACATATTACTGGTACGGGGAAAACAAGGAGAAGACGGACGGGAAGAATGGCATCTGGCACTGGGGAGTCCGGTGCTATTCGTCAGAGGATCTGTACAACTGGAAAGACGAAGGGCTGATTATCCCGCCTGAGCCGGACGATCCTCTGTCCGGTCTGCATCCTTCAAGCTGTATGGACCGGCCTCATATCATTTACAACAAAAAGACGAAGAAATATGTGTGCTGGATCAAGATCATGAGCCGTGACCTGACCCAGTCCGCCGTGGTGCTGACCGCGGATCACATACTCGGCCCCTATACGAAGGTGAGGGATCTCTTCCATCCGCTGGGAATGAACGCGGGAGATTTCGATCTGGCCGTGGCAGAGGATGGAAAGGCCTATTATTATTTCGAGCGGGTTCACTCGGAGATGATCTGCGCGGATCTGACAGAGGACTATACGGATGTGACCGGTTACTACAGCACCCATTTCCCGCGGAAATATCCTCCGTTCGTGCGGGAGGCGCCGGCACATTTCATGCGGAAGGGAAGGCACTATCTGCTGACATCCGGGACAACCGGGTATTACCCGAACCCGTCTGAGGCGGCTGTGGCGGATACCTGGCACGGACCCTACACGGTACTGGGAGATCCTCATCCCGGAGATGAGAGCCGTACCTCCTATCACACACAGATTTCCAGCGTGTTCAAAGTAGAGGAAAAGAAGGATCTCTATATCGCCTGCGGGGACCGGTGGCTGCCGGAGGAAATGGAACGCAAATACGAGGTGTACAGCAGAATGTTCCGGGCGCAGTTTGACCCGGATCAGCCGGATTCCGATTATGCCCGATATGAGCAGGAGATGGGCGGGCCGGCTGTGGAGAACACAGCCATTGCCGACTATGTGTGGCTGCCCCTGCGTTTCTGCGAAGAAGAGGGCACGGAAAAGGTATTGATAGACTGGAAAGACGAATGGAGAATCGAGGATTATGAGTAAGACAGTGTTTCGTTTCCCGGAGAACTTTCTCTTCGGGACTGCGACAAGCGCGCCGCAGATCGAAGGCGCGGCATATGAAGACGGGCGGGGAGCATCTATCTGGGATAAATTTGCTCAGCGCCCGGGCGCGATTAAGGACGGCACGACGCCGGCCGTAACCTGTGATTTTTATCACAGATATAAAGAAGATATCGCTCTGGCATCGGAGCTTGGTATCCGGAGCTTCCGGTTTTCCTTCTCCTGGTCGCGGATCCTGCCGGAGGGAAGAGGACAGGTGAATCAGAGGGGATTGGACTTTTACCGGAGAATGCTGGATGAACTGGACCGGTATGGAATCGTTCCGAACGCGACTCTGTATCACTGGGATCTGCCCCAGGCGCTGGAGGATCAGGGAGGATGGCTGAACCGGGATACCGTGAAATGGTACGGGGAATATGCATCCCTGCTGTTCCGGGAGTTCGGAGACCGGATTCCCATGTGGGCCACTGTCAATGAACCGATTGCCACATATGTGGGATACGGGGAAGGAATTTTCGTGCCGGGGCATTCCTCGGAGCCTATGGGAAGACAGGCGGATCATCACATTCTCCTCGCTCACGGGGAAGGTGTGAGACGCTTCCGGGAAGAAAATATAAAAGACAGTCAGATCGGGATTGTGGTGGATATCTGGCATCATCATCCCCTGCGCCCGGATTATCCGGAGGATGTGAAACTGGCGGAACTCAATAATGAGAAAACTTACCGCTCTTTCCTGAATCCGATCTTCAAAGGCGCATATACAGAGCCGTTTCTCCGATGGATGGAGGAGAATCACTGTATGCCGCAGATGCAGCCGGAGGACATGGCTCGGATCAGCAGTCCCATTGATTTCTTCGGGCTGAACTGTTACAACCGGGTGGTGGACTGCGCGGATGAAAAGCTTCTGGAAGCGTGGAAGTCAGAATCCAGGTCGGAATCCTGTGACCGTGTGGATAACGCGGACGGCGCCATTGGCGGAAATTTTCAGGATGACGGAAGAGAATTCTATCCCAGAGCCGTGTATGATACGGTACACATCCTGAAGGAAGAGTATGATGTTCATCTTCCGATCTACATCACAGAAAACGGTACACCGGGGACGGATGAACAGATTTCCGGGGACGGATGTGTCCATGACAGAGCCCGGATTGAATACATAGAAGGGTTCCTCAGGTGGATCGCGAAGGCTATGGAGGAAGGCGCGGATATCCGTGGATATTACGTGTGGTCGCTTATGGATAACTGGGAGTGGAATGCAGGTTTTACGTCCCGGTACGGCCTGACTTATGTGGATTTTGACACGCAGAAGAGAACGGTGAAAGACAGCGGCAGGTGGTATCAGGATCTGATCCGCCGGCGGACGCTGGAGTTATCTGACGATATGGAAACAGTTGATGACGCAGAGGTGGAAGATGGAAAAGGCAGCAGATAAGAGAACAGACAAAATGACAGAGGAGAGAGATTTCTTTCGGAACCGTAACGGAGAACCGGTGTTCCTCACCGGACTTCAGTGCCATAATTCTTCGGTCGGAACTTCAATGATGGAGAGAACCATCGAAGCCATCCGGCTCTACGGGGGAAATCTGCTGGAAGCGCCGGTCTGCTGGTGCGATGTGGAACCGGAGGAAGGCGTTTACGATATGAAGCCGGTAAAAGAGCTTCTGGCTCAGGCCGCGGAAGCAGGGCTGTACCTGATCCCGCTCTGGTTCGGAGCGAGCAAGAACGGGATGTATACCTACGCGCCGGAGTATGTCAAGAAGAATCCCGATGTTTACCGGAGGGCCTGTGATGGACGCGGCTATCCGGTGGCATCTTTCTCCGCATGCTGCGAGGCGGTGCTGGAGCGCGACCGGGCCGCGTTTGTCCGGGTGATGGAATATCTGGCGGAACATGACACAGGGGGAAATGTAATTGCTGTCCAGGTGGAAAATGAAGTGGGGCTTGCGTATACGGACCGGGATTATTCACCGGAGTCGGAAGAGCAGTATCGCAGCCCGGTTCCCGAGTATCTGCGGGAGATCTGTCCGGAGGATACTCACGAACCTGCATATACGTGGAAATCCTGTTTCGGGCGCCGGTCGGCGGAGGCATTTACCGCATGGCAGCAGGCACGCTATATTCAGCAGATGGTGGACGCGGGAAAGAAAAAACTGGATATTCCTTATATCATGAATGTCTCCGTGGAAGTCAATGAGTACGAGGAACCGGGGCATTGTTATATCTCCGGAGGACCGGTGGCGGATATGCTGGAGATCTGGAAGCGGACGGCTCCGGGGATTACCCTGTTCGGGCCGGATATTTATCTCCCGGCGGAACGGGACTATCGCAGGGTATGCGAACGCTATGCCAGGGAGGATAACCCGCTGTTTATTCCGGAGTCCTCGATTCTTGGAACCGGTGCAGGGCTGAATATGCTGGCCGCGGTGGCTGATTATCATGCCATCGGTGTCTGTTGCTTCGGAGCGGAGAGCGCCATACAGGATGGAAGGCTGATTCCGGAGGCGGAGGAAACCGCTCTGTCCATGCGGGCTGTCGCTTCTCTGGCACCGATGCTGATCCGGTACAGGAACACCGGGAAGGTTTACGCTGTGACACAGTCGGAGTTTTCGTCATGGCAGCATATTCTGACGGAGAAATATCATATCCTGGCACGGTTTTTAAATCAGGAGAAAGACAGAAGGGGATATTTCGGCTCCCGGATCAATCTCTATGCGGATGAGAATCAGACGCATCTGACAAGGCGGGGAAGATGCCTGATCGTGGATGCCGGAGCCGGGGAGTTCTTCGCGGCGGGATGCGGCGTGTGCCTTGAGTTTATCCGCAGACCCGAGGCTGCGGAAGAGCACGCGTATGAGCAGATTCGAACGGAAATATCTTCCCAGATGCGTTTTCTCTCAATCGAGGAAGGACACTTTGAGGATGGAGAAAAATGGGTCTGCGAGTACAGGAGAAACGGTGATGAGGCGTACGGTCCGGTTTATATTCATGAGGGCAGTGTAGTGCGCATTCGCCTGGAAAATCCGGAAAAAATCTGGTAAAATTTTTCTAACAGTTCAGCCATGAAGCTGCACGGGAGAGAAAACCATGCCTGCATGATTTTTCGAGTGTGCGGCTTCATGGGCAGAGCGCCGGCATATGAGGAAAAGAGCGGCGCAGCTTCATGGGCAGAGCGCCGGCATATATGGGAGATACGGGGGCGTGTGTATGAAAGAGCGGGCGAGACAGAGCGGAATCGGAATAAAACTTCTCTATATATGGAAAAAGATACGTGACAGCAGGATTCGCACAAAGCTGTATGTCTTCCTGTTCCTTGTCGTGATTCTGGCCGGTGGTGTGATCGGCGGAGTCAGCTATGTAAGTATGAGAGAGTCTTTGATCGAAAATACCGAGGACTCTCTCATCAGTCTGTTAAAATACGCCGGAGTTCAGATGGATGAAAATATGAGGGAATTTCAGACATCGGTTTACAGTCTGTCCACGGACGGACAGATCCGCGCGCTGGCAGAGGGAGGACAGAGCGGGAATCTCTGGGAACATACAATAGCGGAACAGGGGATGGCGGACCGTCTCTATCAGTACAATGAGCTTTACCGCTATGTAGACAGTCTGATTCTGGAGAGCGGTCAGGGGGAAATCTATGTCTATAACAGCGCGGAAAGTGATCACAGGATCGGACAGGAAACTGCCTGGGCTCTTCTGGAAGAATGCGGAGACGAAGTAAGCGTTGCGTCTCCGGCAGCGTGGAAAAAGTCGGCGGAGAACACCTGCCTGATTCTGGAAATGACAAAGCAGGAGAATAACCGTCCGGCACAGAGTATCGGAAGAATGATTTTTATATTGAAACCGGAATTTTTCAGGGTCGGGGATGAGAGCAATCCGTATTTTACAGATGATAATATTATCGTGGCGGATCGGACCGGAGAGATTTACCGGGATCAGGGTCTGGGCATCCGGGATCTGGATATTGACGAGCTGATTTCCTACCGGGATGGAGGGTATTATGTTTATTCCCGGCAGATGAGCGCGGATGGGGAAGATTATCTTGTGATTCCTCTGCGGACGGAGCGTCTCCGGATGAATCTGATCTGTGTTGTACCGGAAGGGCTGATTCTGGAGAAAGCGAATTCGGTGGTGGCTATTGTGGCATGTGTATCTCTGCTCCTTCTGGCAGCGGGCGGTGTGATAGCAGGGATGATCTACCGGATGATCCGGCGGAATCTGGATCTGATCGAAGAGGGAATGAAAAATTATGAGGTGGGAGATTATTCCCGTCTGAGTTCTCCCGCGTGTTATGATGAACTTGGAATGCTGATCCTGCAGTTTAATCACATGGGAATGGAGATTAACCGTCTCAATGAGCTTGCCATCCGGGAGGAAGAGGAGAAACAGAATCTTCGCTATCAGGTGCTGGAAACTCAGATCAATCCCCATTTTCTATATAATACACTGGGAACACTGAAGTGGATGGCATATGAACGGGAAGAAGAGGATATGGCAAAACTTGCCGGCGCACTGATCAACCTGCTCCGGTTTACGGTGAAAAATGTAAATAAGACGATCCTGCTTTCTCAGGAAATCGATTATATCAGAGACTATATCACCATTCAGAAGACCCGCTATGAAGATGTGTTTGACGTGGAGTACCGGGTGAGCGACGAAGCTGCACAGTTTCCGGTTATCTGCTTTATCCTGCAGCCTTTTGTGGAGAACAGCATTCTTCACGGTCTGGATATCGCGAGGACAGACGGAAGAATCCGGATTACCGGTGAAGTAAATCAAGAGGAAAACAGGCTCTATCTCAGTGTGGAGGATAACGGCGCAGGGATGACGCCGGAGAAAATAAAAGAGCTGGAAGATAAGATCGAGAATAATCAGCCTGAGGAGTATAAAGGGTTCAACGGACTGGGCGTGACGAACATTATTCTGCGGCTTAAGACAGTATATGGCAGCCGGTTTGAATACCGGATCGAAAGTGAGGAAGGGGCAGGGACGAAGACGATGCTTATCATTCCGGGAGAGGTGGAAAACAGATGAAAAAGCGTGTTCTGATTGTGGAGGATGACAAGTTCTTCCGGTTCGCGATGCGGAAGATGATAAAGTGGGATAAATACGGTTTTGAGCTGGCCGGGGAAGCGGTGCACGGAAAGGGAGCGCTTGAATTTCTGGAGGAACATCCGGTGGAAATCGTGCTGACGGATATGAATATGCCGGTTATGGACGGTATCGAGCTTACCCGGATTGTGAAAGAGAAATATCCGAGGATTATGGTGATCGCTCTGTCTGCCTACGATGATTTTGAGTTTGTGAGAGAATCCATGCGGCTTGGGGCCAGCGACTATATTTTAAAGCAGGATATGGAAGAAACGGATGCCGGACAGGCGATTGTGGAAGCGTGGGAAAAGTATATGAAGGCATTTTCATCAAAGAGCCAGGTGCGGGAAGGAATTATGGAACTGTTGAAAGGCCAGGTGTGCCCGCAGGCAGATGAGGTGCGCGAATATCTCCGTTTCTGCCTGGATGAGAAGTGCGGCTGGTACGTCTGTGCGATCCGGCGGCTGTCGGATGAGTGGAAGAATCCTTTATGCAGAGGAGACAAGTGGCTCCCTGAGAGTCTGCTCGAGTTTACGGATCACGATGTGCATGTGCTCTTTTTCGGAGACGGACAGACCGCGGCGGCAGGGGCGCGGATGGCAGGACGGGACAGAGTGCTCCGGCAGATTGAGAAGCTGATCAGCGAAGAAAAATATGCGGCCGCGTGCAGCGGATGGATGCAGGACACAAAGCAGCTGGCAGGATGTTATGCGGACATTGTACAGACCATGGATTACGGCCGTTTTCAGAGAAGAAGGAAAATCGCGGTAAAAGAGGAGGCGGATCTGTGCGTGAGAAATTACGGATGGGTCTATGATCCCGGGTGTCTGCAAAGTAAGGAAAACGTAAGCGAAGTTCTGAACCAGATGACAGAAGAATGCCGGAAAAACATGCCGGATGAAGAGCATCTTCAGAAGAGTTTTCTTGTATTTCTCAACGATACGGCGGATGCCCTTCATCTGCAGATCGGCAATCTGGAGTTCGTTGAGTTTGGAGAGAAGATCGCAAAGCTGTTTCTTCTGGAAGATAAACAGAAAACAGTAGAGGAATATATCGGGGTGCTGCTGCGCAGAAAAGCAGAAAACAGTTATCATCCCGGGGTGCAGAGAGGGCTGGAATATATGGAAGAAAACTTCAGCCAGCCGCTGACCCTCAAAGAGATCGCCAGTCATGCAGCCATGAATGAGACATATCTCTCCAACCTGTTTAAGAAAGAAACCGGCGTCGGCGTGGTAGATTATCTGAACCGGATACGCATCCGGGAGGCGAAGAAGCTGCTGATGACCACTAATGATAAAAATTATGAAATCGGCGAGAAAGTGGGAATTCCGAATGCGTCTTATTTCAGCACGATTTTTAAGAGAGAGACCGGGATGACGATTCAGGAATTCCGCAGGCAGAAGAGTTAACGTGATCATTCAGTCTGAGAGTCAGATGTTATGAATTAAATAATAATGACATACCCCACATGAATTACCACAAGAACGCACACGATCACAGCCAGAACCGTATGAATCCGTTTCCGGAACAATGACTTTCGCTTCTTCAGAAAGATGGATAACAGAAGCAGGATGAGCAGTACCATCCAGGCGATTTTTCCTGTGATCATGCCGGCAGTATTTCCGGCCAGAATCCCGTGGATGAGAGCCGCTATAAGCAGAAGGATTCCGAACAGAGTATGGCGGCTGAAGATCTTCTTCAGCAGAGGATGGCGCTGTGCCAGAGAACTTTTTCTGAGTGGCGTCAGCATGCAGAGAATCAGCAGAAGTACAGAGACAAGTGCCAGTAATTTTTCAGGTAACATAAAAACCTCCGTGTATAATCTAATGAGTTAGTCTAAGCGAACCTGTTTGATTATAAGCGGAGGCGTTCTTTCTGTCAAGTAAAATATTAGCGGGGGAAAGCGTATCAGTTTAGTCCAATAGAATGGCGGAAAGGCCGAGACCGTTTCAAGTTTTGTGTAAACTCAAAAAAACTGATATAAGATATGTTGTTAGTTACTCTGGGCAGAGCCGATTTTTTGAGGTTCTGCCCTTGCTTGTATTATAATGCAGTTTCCGGACATGT
>CALWBC010000153.1 GCA_944375755.1 uncultured Mediterraneibacter sp.
CCGCAATGATTATTGTCGGAAAAGTGTGTACACTTTCGAAAACGCTTCACTGGGCGGAGGACCGTCCGTTAGGCGGCAGACAGTTCCTCCTGACCCGGCCTCGCCAGAACATGTCTGTCCTTGCGGGAAGGCTCAGAAATCTGGGCGCGCAGGTGATTGAGATGCCGGCAATCCGCACAGAGACCATACGGCCCAATGAACGTCTGAAGGAGGCTCTGACCCGGTTCCTGGCAGCAGGAGGGGAAGGCTGGCTGGTGTTTACAAGTCCCGTGGGGGTGGATGAGTTCTGGGGACAGCTCCGGGAGAATGGAACGGATATCAGAACGATTCTCTGCGGGCGGACAAAAGTCAGGACAGCGGCCATCGGAAGCGCCACGGCCAAATCACTTCTGAAATATGGTATCTTCGCGGATCTTGTGCCGGCAGAGTACTATGCGGGAGGATTGGGAGATGCCCTTGCTCACACGGCTTCTTCCGGTGCTCATGTGCTGATTGTCCGGGCGGAAAAAGGATCGGAGGATCTGATTCCGCCGCTTGTGCGGGCAGGGCTCACCGTGGAGGATATCCCTCTCTATCGTACGCTTTACGAGGTGAATCCCGTTCTGAGAGAGAAAGTGAAGCAGATGCTGGATGACGGAGAGATTGACGCGGTTACATTTACCAGCGCATCCACTGTGCGAGGCTTCGCGGCTGCAATGGGAGAGATGAATTACGGCAGAGTGCAGGCGGTGTGTATCGGCAGGCAGACTGCTCATGCGGCAAGTGAGCTGGGCATGCAGGTGGAGATTTCCGGGCAGGCGTCCATGGATTCCATGGTGGAAAAGATCCGGGAGCTTTTCAGATGATGAACGGAACAATTAAAACAGGAGACAGGAGGAGACAGAATGTTTGCGGATTATCATGTACACACAGCATACAGTGACGATTCGGAGTATCCCATGGAGGATGTGATCCGGGATGCCATCGGGATGGGGATGGATGAGATCTGCATTACGGATCATGTGGATTACGGAATCAAGGAAGACTGGGACAGCGGCGCAGAGATTGAGTACCGTGACGGCCAGCCCCTGGCAAATGTGGATTATCCACGGTTTATGAAGGAAATTCATCGGATGCAGCTGCTGTATGGGGATGAAATACGGGTCCGGATCGGAATGGAATTCGGAATGCAGATGCATACCATCGCCAGATATGAGGAGCTTTTTCATACCTGTCCTTTTGACTTTATCATTCTGTCTGTTCATCAGGTGGAGGACAAAGAGTTCTGGACGCAGGATTTTCAGCGGGGGAGAACTCAGCAGGAATATAATGAGCGCTACTATGAAGAACTGTTGAATCTGGTGAGAAACTATAAAGATTACAGTGTTCTGGGACATCTGGATCTGATTTCCAGATATGATGAAGCAGGGGAGTATCCATTTGAGAAGATTCGCCCTTATGTGGAAGAGATCCTGAAAATTGTAATAGCGGATGGAAAAGGAATCGAATTCAATACCTCTTTTCACAGATACGGGTTGAAAGATACAACCCCTTCCAAAGATATTTTAAAGCTGTATCATGATCTTGGCGGACAGATTATCACAATCGGAAGCGACAGCCATAAGCCGGAGCATCTGGGAGCGTATTTTAATGAAGCAAAACAGATCTTGGGTGATCTGGGGTTTGAGAAGTTCTGTACATATGAGCAGATGCGGCCGATATTCCACGGTCTGGCAGATGATGCAGTCTGAAAAGCCATGTATAAGCGAATGGACAGCGATCAGGGGACTGACATGAAAATAAGCGAATGGACAGCAGACCGGGAGGACACCATGAAAAACGAGTATGACAACGAAACGTTCTTTAATCAGTATGCACAGATGTCGAGAAGCCGGGAAGGGCTTGCCGGAGCAGGAGAATGGCATCAGTTAAAAGAGATGTTCCCTCCGCTTGCAGGAAAAAAGGTACTGGATCTGGGATGCGGCTATGGCTGGCACTGCGAATACGCGGCGGAACAGGGGGCGGCACAGATACTCGGGATTGACCTGAGTGAGCGGATGATTGCCGAGGCAAAAAAACGGAACACAAATGAACGGATTACGTATCGAGTTTCAGATCTGGAGAACTATGAGTATCCGGAAGAAACATGGGACTGTGTGATCTCCAATCTGGCACTTCACTATATTGAGAGTTTAAATAATGTCTATAGAAACGTATATCGGACGCTAAATCCGGGAGGCACCTTTCTTTTTAATATCGAACACCCGGTTTTTACAGCCCGGGAAGGACAGGACTGGATCTATGATGAAAAGGGAAATCCCATGTACTGGCCTGTGGATGAGTATTTTTATCCAGGCAGAAGACATACCCGGTTCCTGGGGTGCGATGTGGAGAAATATCACCATACACTGACACAGATTCTGAACGGACTGATCAGAAACGGATTCGAGATTGAGTGGGTGGAGGAGGCCCGGCCTTCGGAAGACATGATGCAAATCCCGGACATGAAAGATGAGATGCGGCGCCCCATGATGCTGATGGTTCGTGCGAAGAAAAAGGAGGAAATATGCCATGCTGGAAGATAAGGACTACGTAATGCGTATTGTTCATGAACTGATCCGCACATTGATCAGGCTGGTATTCAAAAAAGACATAGACAGAGAGGAGGACACTTCGGTACCTCTTGAGGTGATGGAGCAGTATAAAAAGCTGCTTGTCATGATCGATGAGGGGCAGATCAATGAGGCGGAGAACCTGCTGCTCGACGGACTGGACAAAGGCGATCATGCGTATTTTGAGATGGCGCTTCTGTTTTATGAGAAGCTGAGCGGAAAGACAGATGAGTTCCTTGCGGAGCACGATTACTCCAGGGAGGAAGTTCTGGACGGGGTGAAATATGTTGTGAACTACTATGGTTATGGGAGCCTGATGGAGGCATTTGCGGAAGATATTGATTCAGCTGTTTAATCCATTTGACTTTAAATTGTCTTTTTCAAGTCATGAGATTCAGATCTCAGAGAATGGTTTCCATTCCGATCTTCTGGGGCTTCAGTCCGCAGTGTTCGTAGAATTTCATGGCGCTTTCGTTGCAGGACCATACGTTAAGCGTGACATTATAACAGCCGTGTTCGCGGGCAAAATCAAGAACCGCGTTGTAAAGTGTGCTTCCGATATGGGTGCCACGGCATGTCTCATCCACACACAGATCATCGATGTAAAGGGTTTTAATATCTGTCAGTATGTTATCATTGAGATGCTGCTGGAAGACACAGAAAGCGTAGCCCTGCAGGCAGTCATTTTCATCTGCTGCCGCGAAGATCGGCCTTTTTTCATCTTTTAAGATTTCCTTCAGCTGTTCGTCCGTATATTTGCGCCCGCATTTAAAGAGATCCGGGCGGCCCTTGTGGTGAACCAGATTTACCTGTGTGAGAAGTTCGTGAATTCTTTCAATATCTCTTTCTTCTGCCATGCGTACTTTCATTTTTATGTCTCCTTTTCGTTCGTGTTTTGTTGTTTTTTTCTGGATTTCCTTCTTAATATGGATACAACGGTCAATCCGATAACCGCATAAATCAGTACAGCGGCAAGACCGATCTTTAAAACCGTATTGTCGGAGTCGGAATCGGGATCAGGCTCACTGCTTTTATACATAATCTGATCAGCCGTCTGTGCGAAGGTATTTCCGATAAGTTCGGAAACGTCCAGGTCACAGCTGCTGTGATTATCCGCAAAATAATCCCGGAAAATTGCTTCCGCTTCCTGGTCCATTATGGCTGGAGCGGATGAACCATAATAAAAATGGAAAACACCATTCATTTCCTCTGTGTCATTTTCGCATCCGAAATATGCGAAAATCAGATGCCCTCCGTCAGTGAAAGTATCGTTATAAACGTTGGCAAGGTACGTGTCAGCGGCCTCTTCCTGCCATTCACCGTTGCTCCAGAAAGCCTCTTCATAGGGGAGCAGCATAACATACGGCTGAACGCCTGTCCTGGAATAAAAATACTCCAGCCCTTCGGTCAGCGCGGCATCGGAAGAGATTAAGCCCGATTCATCGCTGTACCATTTGGAATATGTTACGGTTCCGGTCAGAGCGCTGCGCCCGGTTGCGGAGATATCCTGATTTTCAGAAGTTTTAACTGCTGCTCTGTAAAACAACAGAATGAGAATAATGATAAATATAAGAAAAAAAGGCCTGAGATATGAAGGCCCGGGATAGAACAGATAATGGATACCGGTCCATCCGTTAACGGAATTTTTACCGGATTTACTGTTGGCGTTGTTTCCGTTCTGACTGCCCGAATCCATTCCCATAAGTATCCCCCTTTTCTATTCTAAAACACTGCTGTTTTATTTATTATAATGGAGGGAACGGGCTGTTGTCAATTGAACAGTGGTCTGATAGACTGTATTTGGCGGTCTGAACGGCCGTGTACTTATTGAATGATAACACAAAGGAGTTATGAGAAAAGGAGTAATGTAATATGAAACTTGGAATTATACGCTGCATGCAGACAGAGGACTACTGTCCGGGAACAGGAGATTTCAGAGCAGTAAAGGAACACAGAGGAATTTTTGCGGATGTTGAGGAAGAGATTGAAGTGATCGGATTTATCAACTGTGGAGGATGCCCCGGGAAAAAGGCGGTTCTGCGGGCACGCGAACTGAAGAAAAGAGGAGCAGATGCCATAGCCTTTGCATCCTGTATACAGAAAGGGACGCCGATCGGATATCCCTGTCCGTTCGCAAAGAAGATGCGGGAAATTGTTGGGATTGAAGTGGGAGATTCAGTGAAAGTGCTGGATTATACGCACGATTAAAAAAAGAGGAGTGGAGTGCGGAAAACGGTGCAAATGTGTATGAATTGTGAAAAAAGTCTAAAATAGAGATTAATATTACAAATATTACTTGACTTATTTGTGCACTAATACTAATATATCATTTAGTTAATTAACTAATTAATTTTCGGATGCGGAACAGATTATCCTTTCTGTTCCGCATCCGGCATACAGGAGGGAGAATAATGCACTGTAGTCTTGAGACAGTTCCTTCGCTTGGCATGATGGGAATCGTCATGCATAAAGTGATGCAGCGCGCGAAAGAAATGTACCAGGAGTTTGACCTGAACAGAAGTCAGGCAAGTATTCTGTTTACACTTCATCAGCGGGATGCGCTGTCCCAGAAAGAACTGGCGACTCAGCTTAATGTGACGCCGCCGTCCATTACTTCTTCGATACAGAAGATGGAGAAGGAAGGATATATCACACGGCGCACGGATGAGATGGACCAGAGGGTGATGAGGCTTACCCTGACCGATAAGGGCAGAGCCTGCATCCGGAATATCAAAACTGTTGCGGTACAGATGGAGGAGCTGATGTTCCGCGGGATGAGCCCGGAGGAAGTACAGATACTGAGAAAACTGATGCAGCAGATTTATGAAAATCTGGAACAGGATTCCGGACAGAATCATAATAAGTAAAAAAATCAGACAGAAAGGAAAGACAGGACATGAAAAACTTATTTAAATACGCGTCCGTACACTGGAAGCCGCTTCTGGCAATTATAGTAATCCTGTTTGTTCAGGCATACTGTGATCTGTCCCTGCCGGCATACACATCGGATATTGTCAATGTGGGTATTCAGCAGGGCGGCGTGGAGGATCAGGTTCCGGAGGCGATTTCCACGGAAGAGATGGAGAAGCTGCTGCTGTTTGTTCCGGAAGAAGATCAGCAGAAGATCCTGGATGACTACCAGGAAGATGATACAACATATGAGACAGATGCATATGTTCTGAAAGATACGGTTACGGAGGAAGAAACAGAAGAGCTCGCCGATCTGCTGGCAGGCCCCATGATGCTCACCGCCGGCTTTGAGTCCGGAAGCGATATGACACAGCAGATTGAAGAACAGCTGAAGGCAAACATACCGCCCCAGATGCTGACGGATGACATGGATGTATTTGACATCATGAAGCTCCTTCCGGCCGAGCAGAGAGAAACGATGATGCAGGCCATGGAAGAACAGCTTCAGGATATGCCGGATACGATTCTTGATCAGGCGGCTGTCAGCTACGTGCGCAGCACATATGAGAATCTTGGAATGGATATGGATGGAATTCAGCTTAACTATCTGCTCACAACAGGAGGAAAGATGGTTGCGCTGGCATTCCTGGGCATGGCGGCCAGCGTGATGGTCGGCTTCCTGGCATCCCGTGTGGGCGCGGCTACCGGTCGTGATCTGAGAAGCCAGGTATTCCATAAAGTAGTCGGATTTTCAAATAACGAGTTCGACCATTTCTCCACGGCTTCCCTGATTACAAGAAGCACAAACGATATTCAGCAGATTCAGCTGATTATTGTCATGCTGCTGCGAATCGTGCTGTATGCGCCCATCCTGGCGATCGGAGGCATTATTCAGGTATTCCAGACCAATGTGTCCATGTCCTGGATTATAGCTCTGGCGGTCGTGCTGATTGCGCTTGTGATTCTTGTGCTTTTTGTCGTTGCCATGCCGAAGTTTAAAATTCTGCAGAGTCTGGTTGACAAAGTAAATCTTGTCACAAGAGAGATTCTGACAGGTCTTCCGGTTATCCGTGCGTTCAGCACGCAGAAACATGAAGAAAAGCGGTTTGACGATGCCAACATGGCGCTGACAAAGACCAATCTGTTTGTAAACCGTGCCATGACATTTATGATGCCGGTTATGATGCTTGTGATGAACGGAATTTCCGTTCTGATCATGTGGACGGGAGCACATGGAATCGATAACGGACAGATGCAGGTCGGAGATATGATGGCATTTATTCAGTACACCATGCAGATTATCATGGGATTCCTGATGCTGTGCATGCTGTCCATTATGCTGCCGAGGGCAGCGGTTGCGGCAGACCGTGTCCAGGAGGTTCTTGACAGTCAGACTGTGATTCATGACCCGGAGCGTGCGGAGTCATTTAAGAAAGAGGAGAAAGGCCTTCTGTGTTTCAACCATGTATCCTTCCGGTATCCGGGAGCGGATGAAAATGTTCTCCATGACATCACATTTACCGCAAAACCGGGAGAGACAACTGCAATTATCGGAAGTACGGGCTGCGGTAAATCAACACTTGTCAATCTGATTCCACGTTTCTATGACGTGACGGAAGGATCTATCACCCTGGACGGCGCGGATGTGAGAAATGTCAGTCAGCATGAGCTCAGAGACAAACTGGGATATGTGCCGCAGAAGGGAATCCTGTTCTCGGGAGATATCGCTTCCAATATTATGTTTGGAAATTCGGAGGGAAGCGAGAAGGAAATGATCGAGGCGGCGCAGATCGCTCAGGCGACCGAGTTTATTGACAGCAAACCGGACGGATATCACAGCTCAATTTCCCAGGGCGGAACAAACGTATCCGGCGGTCAGAAGCAGAGGCTGTCCATTGCCAGAGCAGTGGCAAAACATCCGGAAGTGTTTATCTTTGACGACAGTTTCTCCGCGCTGGATTTCAAGACGGATGTGACGCTTAGGAAAGCGCTCAGACAGAATACGAAGGACAGTACGGTTATCATTGTGGCTCAGAGAATCAGCACGATTATGAATGCGGAACAGATTATCGTGCTGGATGAAGGACGCATCGCGGGAATCGGCACTCACAGAGAGCTGCTGAGAAACTGCGAGGTATATCAGCAGATAGCTGCATCCCAGCTCTCGGAATCCGAACTGAAAGCAGGAAAGACAGATGCGGATGAACAGAATGCTGCGAATTCATCTGACAGCAGAGAGGAGGTGCCGAGTCATGCCTAGAGCAGGAAGAAACATGGCAGGAGAAAAGGCAAAGGATTTTAAGGGCACAATTAAAAAGCTGATTAAATACATGAGCGCATTTAAAATACACATGCTGTTTGTGGCAATATTCGCCATATGCGGAACCGTGTTCAATATTGTGGGACCGAAGATCCTTGGAAAAGCGACGACAGAGATTTTCAACGGGCTCGTCAGCAAAGTGTCCGGCGGTGAGGGAATGGATTTCGGGAAGATCGGCCAGATCCTTCTCATTACCCTGGGACTGTATGTGATCAGTGCGTTGTGTACGTTCATTCAGGGAATTATCATGACAGGGGTTTCCCAGAGGACGACATACCGGATGAGAAAGGAAATCTCCGAGAAAATTAACCGTATGCCCATGAACTACTTTGATACAAAACCGGTCGGCGAAGTGCTTTCAAGGGTAACAAACGATGTGGACACTCTGGGACAGAGCCTGAATCAGAGCGCGACTCAGATGATTACATCAGTGACAACCATTATCGGTGTGCTGATCATGATGCTTTCCATCAGTCCGCTTATGACACTGGTAGCGATTTTGATTCTGCCTGTATCCGTACTTCTGATTTCCTTTGTAATGAAGCATTCGCAGAAATATTTCCGCGGACAGCAGAGTTACCTTGGAAATGTAAACGGACAGGTGGAAGAGATCTACAGCGGTCACAACATTATCAAAGCATTTAATAAGGAAGACGATGTCATCCGTGAGTTTAACAAGACAAATGACAAACTGTATGATTCCGCGTGGAAATCACAGTTTTTCTCAGGAATGATGATGCCTGTGATGCAGTTTATCGGAAACCTGGGATATGTGGGAGTAGCGATTCTCGGTGGCTTTCTGGCAATCCGGAATACGATTGAGGTCGGAGATATCCAGTCGTTTATTCAGTATGTGAGGAACTTTACTCAGCCGATTCAGCAGGTGGCGCAGGTGACAAATATGCTGCAGCTTACGGCAGCGGCATCTGAGAGGGTGTTTGAATTCCTGGATGAAGAGGAAGAAGATCAGACGGTACCGAATCCGGTATCTGTCAAAGGTCTCAAAGGAAATGTGGAATTCGAACATGTCCATTTCGGATACAGTCCGGATAAGATCATTATTAATGATTTCTCAGCTGAGGTAAAAGAAGGACAGAAGATCGCTATCGTAGGTCCTACCGGAGCCGGAAAGACAACAATGATCAAACTGCTGATGCGTTTCTATGATGTGAACAGCGGCGCGATCAAGATTGACGGACATGACGTCAGAGACTTCAACCGGAATGAACTAAGAGAGATGTTCGGTATGGTTCTTCAGGATACATGGCTGTTCCATGGAACCATTATGGAAAATATCCGTTACGGAAAACTGGATGCCACGGATGAAGAAGTAATAAAAGCGGCAAAAGCGGCGCATGTGCACCGGTTTGTACAGACATTGCCGGGCGGGTATAACATGGAGCTCAACGAAGAGGCAAGCAATGTCTCCCAGGGACAGAAGCAGCTGCTTACCATCGCAAGGGCAATCCTTGCGGATCCGAAGATCCTGATTCTCGATGAGGCAACCAGTTCCGTAGATACCAGAACAGAGGTGCTGATCCAGAAAGCAATGGATAACCTGATGAAAGGCAGAACAAGCTTTGTTATTGCTCATCGTCTGTCTACGATCCGTGACGCGGATCTGATCCTTGTCATGAAAGACGGAGATATTGTGGAGCAGGGAACACACGAAGACCTGCTCGCACGGAACGGGTTCTACGCAGAGCTATACAACAGCCAGTTTGAGTCAGCGGATCAGACATGTGCATAAATTGCATGTCAGCTATTTTGTTCATTCACGTATGATTTTAAAATAGCGGAAACCAGCAGAAAGGATCAAAACGTATTTCTGCGGAGATGGAGATGCGTACGGGTTCCGCTACAGGAAATAAGTGCAGCTAAAAGTTCCGGGTGCGGACTAAATGCAAAGACTGCCGACGGAGAACTCGCTTACGCTCAGACAACTC
>CALWBC010000154.1 GCA_944375755.1 uncultured Mediterraneibacter sp.
AAGGCTTACGCCAAGCAGCGCGGAACAGAGGGCCACCAGTGATCCGACCACAAAAGCCCGCACCATAAACGGATAGGAAAACATTTCAAGAATTGTCTCAAACATCTGCGCCACCTCCGTTTTTCCCTAAATCCGGCTCCCCGGTCTGACGGTCCGGCTCTCCCGGCTGCCCGCTTCCCAGAAATTTTCTTCCTACCGGACTTCTGCGATAATCCTCCGCTGTTCCGAAGAAAAGCATGGATTCCTGCAGGTGAAGAATATGACTTGCATCTTCCACCGCGCTTTCTATATCATGAGAAACCATCACTACCGCAATCCCGGCCTCCCGGTTGATCCTTCGGATCAGCTGGTAGAATTCCCCTGTCACGATCGGGTCAAGTCCGGTCACCGGTTCATCAAGAAGCAGCATGCTCTTCGTTGCGCACAGCGCCCTTGCCAGAAGCACTCTCTGTTTCTGACCGCCGGACAGATCACGGAAACACTGCCGTGCCAGATCACGGATTCCCAGCATCTCCATCTTCTCCACAGCCTCCTTCCGGTCTGTTCCCGTGTAGAACGGACGCATTCCGCGGCTGTTGAGTCTTCCTGACAGAACGACTTCACCCACGCTTGCCGGGAAATCTTTCTGCACGTCTGTCTGCTGAGGAAGATACCCGATCTGAGTCTGCTTCAGCCCGTCGCCGTATATGATCCGGCCCTTTTCAACGGATTTCAGACCCAGAAGGCTTTTTACAAGCGTACTTTTTCCGGAGCCGTTTTCCCCCACAATGCACAGATAGTCTCCCTTTTCAATTTTAAAATTCAGATCCTTGACCACTGTCTGTCCCTCGTATCCGATCGATACATTTTCACATTTTATCAGGGCCATCAGTTTAAAACCTCCTTCAGAGTCTCCACATTCTTCTGCATCATGGACAGATAAGTTTCCCCGTTCTCAAAATCCTCCGCGGAGAGGTTGTGACAGCTGTAGAACACCTTTACCTCTGTCCCTGTCGCCTCCGCAATGGCATTCGCAATATCGTCATTGCTCAGTTCCATCTTCAGAACCGCCGGAACCTTCTCTTCCTTCACTTTCTCAATCAGAAATGCCATGGTGGCGGCGCTGGGCTCCGTATCTCCCGCACACCCCGGGAAAGCCGCGTAGTAATCAAGCCCGTACTCGTCTACAAAATAACGGAACGGGAAACGGTCTCCGAAGATCACAAGCTTCCGTTCGGAATCCTGAACCACATCCCGGAACTCGCCATCCAGCTCGGCCAGCTCTTCCTGATACCGGGCACAGTTTTCCTCATAGGTTCCGGCGTGGTCCGGATCGGCTTCCTCCAGCACATCCGCGATCTTCCCCGCGATCACAGACGCATTGACCGGTGAGGTCCACACATGCTCATCCATCTCATGGACAGATTCTTCCTCGTCATGGTCATGGTCATGACCGTCCGCGCCTTTCATTCCTTCCACGGTCTCTTCTTCCACCGTATCCACACAGTCCAGAAGTTTCAGCGTCAGCCGGTCTCCGTCCGGCATGGAACTTAAGATATCCTCCACCCAGACGTCATTCTCCCCGCCGGTATAGATAAACACATCGCTCTCCTGAATGGCGATCATATCCTGAGGCGTGGGCTCATAGGAATGGGTCTCTTCTCCGGGTTTGAGGAGCATTTTCAGATCTACCTGACTGCCGGCGATCTCCCGCACAAAATCATAAGGCGGAAAGATCGTTGTCACCACACTGATCTTTCCGTCATCTGTCTCTGTTTTTTTCTCTTTCCGCGCGCCGCAGCCGGTCTGGATGACGCCCGCGCACAGGGCAAGCGCCAGTATCCCGGCCAGGGCAGCACCTTTTTTCCACACTGCCATCTTATTTTCTCTCATACTTTGTGAAACAGAACTCCAGATCAAAACAGGTCTGTTCCTCGCCTTCCTCTGTCATCACCCACTCGTCCATCTCATCCAGATTCGGGAAATAAGTATCCGCCTGAAAAACACGGTCTATCTTTGTCACCAGCGCCGTATCACAGTAGGGAAGCATCATCCGGTAAACGCTCTCCCCGCCGATCACATAGATGTCATCCGTGTCATATTTTTTTAATTCTTCCAGAAGCTCCTCCTGCGAATGAACGATAATGGCGTCTTTCACTTCGTATTCCGGATTTGCCGTCAGGACAATGTTTGTCCTGTTTTTCAGCGGAAGTCCGTTCGGGAAGCTTTCCAGCGTCTTACGTCCCATGACAACTACTTTTCCCGTTGTAGTCTGACGGAAAAACTTCATATCGGACGGAATACTCACAAGCAGCCTGTTGTGATACCCGATCCCCCAGTTCTTATCTGCGGCTAATATTGCTTTCATATCTGATATCTGCCTTTCTGATTATTTTTTATACAGCAACCGGTATGTTCTTTATCTGCGGATGCGTCTCATAGTTATCCAGACGCACATCGTCCGGCGTAAAGTCGTAGAAATCCTTCACTTCCGGATTCAGCCAGAATGAAGGCGCCGGCAGAGGTTCTCTCGCGATCAGCTCCTCGATCATGGGGATGTGCCTGTCATAAATGTGCGCGTCCGCGATCACATGCACCAGTTCCCCTGCCTTCATGCCGCACCCCTGCGCCAGCATGTACATCAGCACGGCATACTGACATACATTCCAGTTATTCGCGGTCAGCACGTCCTGTGAACGCTGATTCAGAATACCGTTGAGAGTGAGCACATCGCTGTCCTTCTCCTTTGTCACATTAAAGGTCATGCTGTAGGCGCATGGATAGAGATTCATCTCATGAAGATCTTGATGCACATAGATATTCGTCATAATTCTGCGGCTGTACGGATTGTTTTTCAGATCGTAGAGCACACGGTCCGTCTGATCCATCATGCCTTCCTTATACTGATGTTTGACGCCCATCTGATATCCGTAGGCTTTTCCGATAGAGCCGTTCTCATCCGCCCAGCTGTCCCAGATATGACTTTTCAGTTCATGAACATTGTTTGATTTTTTCTGCCAGATCCAGAGCATCTCATCCACACAGCTCTTGATGGCGGTTCGCCGAAGGGTCAGGGCCGGGAACTCTTTCGACAGATCATACCGGTTCACCACTCCGAACTTCTTAATCGTATACGCCGGGGTGCCGTCCTCCCAGACCGGGCGCACTTTCTCCCCTTCCGTACTCGTGCCGTTATCTATAATATCCCGGCACATATCTATAAAAACTTTGTCTGCGTAACTCATCTTTTTTCTCCTTCATCTATGAACTGTTTCCAAAACAAAACACTGTCATCCGTCATTTCATTTACGGATCCGCGATATTATACAGAAGCTTTTCCAGATTC
>CALWBC010000155.1 GCA_944375755.1 uncultured Mediterraneibacter sp.
AACGCATGGCTCACGCAGCCCCCTGTTTTTGAACTGTTTCATCCAGTCAGGAAAACACATTGACGGCTGTTGTTTCCACCACAAACCTTCCGTCAATCAACAAAATAAACCTTCACAAATAAGGGCGGCGCGGCTGAAAGATGCTGAAATTCCCAGCATCTTCAGGTCGCGCCTTGTTTTCTTACAGCTGTTTATTCATTCACTTCCCATTTGAAAGATTACGAAACCAGCCCCATTTCAAGATCTTTTCTGCGGAGATGGAGATGTGGGAGGGTGACTTCGGAGGGAAATCCAGTGCATCTTAAAGTTCCGGGGCGGACGTTAAGGCTGGCGGCGGAGTTGTCTGAGCATAAGCGAGTTCTCCGCCGTCAGTCTTTGCATTTAGTCCGCACCCGGAACTTTTAGCTGCACTTATTTCCCGGAGCGGAAGCCGTACACATCTCCGTCCCCGCAGAAATACGTTCTGATAATTTTCTCTGGTTTCGCCCATTTTGAAATCAATTGTTAATGAACAAAATAGCTGTCCCGCAATATTTTCCTCCCCGACATTACCATGGCCCCCGCGCACAGTACCAGATCCAGCGTCGCCACGGCGATCAGATATCCGGGTGAGATTGCCCCCTGCGGGTGAAGGTACAGGTACACTTTCGTCATGAAGTAGTATAAGACTTTCTGAACGATCCAGTAGGCGATCACTGTTGTTCCACATGCGCAGATCCCGTATCTTAGGCCTTCTTTCAAGAGCATCTTTAAGAAACCTGAATCCGTGATTCCCATCGCCCGCAGAATAGAGAACTCATACTTTCTCTCAGCCACCAGGTACTGCATACTGTTCATGATATGCAGAAGGCTGATTCCCAGAAGCACCGCCGCGATTCCATAAAAGAACATAATCTGCTGGTTCAGATACAGGTTCTGGGCCTCGATCTGACCTGTGTAGTCTCTCACCGCACATCTGCTGATCCCGGATACCATGGTTCTGAGCGCATCCGCTTCCGCCGCGGCATCGGCGTCCTCTTTTAGGGAAATGCTGACTGTCTGATATCCTGTAACTCCAAAGTTCTGTTCCATCTGTTCATTCGTCATAATAATATCTACCGCTCTCTGCCCGTCATCCCCGATATAATTTTCCACCTTTCCGAGAGGACGGCTTGCCAGCGCCGCAATCTTAAGATCGCTCGTCCGGTAGTCCTCCTCTTCCCCCAGGAATCTCAGCACTTCCGCTTCCGGCTCCGGGTCGCGCGGCGTACGGATCTCCAGTGTATCGCCGACTCCCAGTGTGATCCCGTCATAGTTTCCCTGGCCGTCCATCAGCGTTTTCATAATCACTGTATTTTCTTCGCGCATCCGGTCAGGATCAATCCCCACCTCCAGAAGGTAATCATTGAGATTTTTCAGCATCTCGTCATCATAACCGTATATATTGACCTTGAGCCTGTAGTCATCCTCTCCTGTCTGTACGATCTGCCCATTATACTTTTCCATGATCCCGGGATCCGGATCAAATTCCTCTTCTCCCGCCACCTCGGCATAATAAGATTTCCACTGAAAAGTTCCGTCATCCAGCGGGATTTCCCCCAGCATGTACCGGACCGGGAGAACGCTTTCAAGACCTTCCAGTTTCTTCATCTGTTTCACGGTATGCTCCGGGATAATATCTGAAAGGCTGTCCGACTCTTCGTACACCTGGATATCCGAGCCCAGACCGTCATCCGCCGCAAAGGTGAGTTCATTATTGATCCTTGTATTCTCTGTCACATAAGCAGTTCCAAGGAAGAGCACGCTCCCCACAGACAATGAGAGCAGGATTCCAAAGAAAGTGCCTTTCCTGGAAAACATAAAACGTTTCGTCAGGATTCCCGTCAGATTCTCATGTTTCAGGCTGTAGATTTTCCTGTTTTTTCTCCTCTTTTGCGTGTCTCTGCTGATCATCTGACGCAGGGTGAAGGATCGCATCTTCCTCACAAGGATCAGACTGATCACCACAAGAAAAAGGATGAGGAAAACAGCGCCTCCCGCAATCATTCCCCAGTCAATATGAAATACTCCCGCATCCGGCAGATCCGATACGGACAGTGCGGCCGCCGTCTCCTCTGTGCCGACGCCGCTGTGTACCGTCACATTCCGCGTAATAAATATCCTTCCCACTCTCCCGTAAATCAGCGCGGCAATCCCGTTGCCCAGCACGCATCCTGCTGTGTAGCCGCCGGAGAAAATCATCAACAGTTCCATAAGGAGCATCCCCACTGTTCCTCCGTCCGTCATTCCCAATGTCTGCATCACGCTGTACTGGGACAGGCGCTTTAACACAGATACCTGGAATATACTGTAAATAATAAACACAGCGAAGAACCCAAGGGCAGTCAGTACCGCCGTCTCCGTCAGAACCTCATTTTCATTCAGACTGCTCCAGACATAGGGCAGTCCCATTACCGGGTCTTTCAGCGCCTGCCAGATTTCCGAAAGTGTCATTTTTTCAGCGTCTCCGCCCACATATCCGGCAAGTCCGTTGTTCCGTGCTACCGTGCTCCTATCAATACCATAATAATCTGTAAATGCTTTGATCTGATCATATGTCGGAGCGGACTCCTGAAACTTCAGATATACAAAGCTTCCGTTCATCCCGTAATCAAGATCCGGACTCACAAAAACCTGAATGGAGCCTCCCAGCAGTTCTCCCAGTTTCTCCGGCATCTCTGTCAGGACTCCGGACAGGACAAATGTTTCGCCGTCCAGTTCGATCTCGGCGCCCGGTTCCGGACGGACGCCCAGATTGCGGAGCGTCTGTGCATCCGCCGCCATCTCATTGACTGCCTCCGGCATCCGCCCTGTCAGCAGTTCCCGGCCCATCATCTCAAGATAAGCGCCATCTCCGGCCACGTACTGGATATCGAAGGGTTCTGTGACCGCCTTTTTCACAGTTTCCACACCGTACTTTTCCAGGACGAATCCTTCCCCGTTAAGATTTACCCGTTTTTCCCGATTCTCCTGGTTTTCCTGATTCCCCTGATCGGTTTCTCTTTTCTCCATATCTTTCTGAAATGCTTCAAACCATGGGAGATCGGAACACGTCTCATAGTGCCAGTCTCCGTATTCTGTCCTCGCGTTCTCCTTCGCCGCTTCCTTTCCGCTTGTAAAAAGCGAACCAACTCCGGTAAGCAGCGCCGCGGATAACAGAATTCCGATGAACAAAGCTGCGGTCTGTTTCTTATAATACCTCAGATAGGCAAAGGAAAGTTTCAGCAGATTTCTCATACCCGGT
>CALWBC010000156.1 GCA_944375755.1 uncultured Mediterraneibacter sp.
ATCCCATAACGTCAAGTTAGTAAGACCCCTTGAAGACGACGAGGTAGATAGGGCAGAGGTGGAAGTGTGGTAACACATGGAGCTGACTGTTACTAATAGGTCGAGGGCATAACCAAAGCGGAATAGGCATGTCGTTGCTTAGCGCCTGTATTTCAGGCGGTTAGCATGGACGGTACACGGAAGGGTAAAAAGATGGATGATTGATTCTTTGTATGTAGTTTTGAAGGTACATTTCATTGTATTTCAAATTTAATATTCCTCCTTAGCTCAGTCGGTAGAGCATTCGGCTGTTAACCGAAGTGTCGTTGGTTCAAGTCCAACAGGGGGAGCTTGAAAGCCTGTAAACATTTTGTTTACAGGCTTTTTTATGCTATGGAAGACATGGAAAGATAACTTATGTCGATTTTAAGAATATGGGAATGCATTTGTAAAATATTCATAATTATCCGGCGAGATATGAAGGAAATATGGTATAAATTTGTATAAAGTATATAAATATCACACCGATGAAAATTTTTGAAAAATTTGAAAAAAGTGTTGACAAACAGAAAATCAGGTGATATTCTATGGCACATAAAATGAATACAGCAGTTAAGGTCTCCGTGGTTAATTTATAAGACTGTAAATTAATTGTACATCCTGTCCTTTATGAAGGGAGTGACGCCGTGCGTCAGAATTCATGAAAAGGGACAGAATGTACTTTTTTATTTTTAGAAAAAACAAGGATGTTTTGATTAGTATCAAGACGTCCTTATTTTTTTTATAAAAAAGCTGCCGTTTCTGAAGACAAAAGAATGGAGGAAAGATGATGAACATGAAAAAAATAATCAAACCGGTTCTGTCAATTCTTCTAGCACTGCTGGTAGGAGCGATTGTGATTGCGGTTGTGGGGGAAAATCCTCTGGATATCTACCGCTCCATGCTGGTGGGGGCGTTTGGAAGCAAGAGTGCCGTGGCAGGGACTCTTGTCAAGACGACAACGATGATATTCGTTGGATTAAGTTACGGGTTCGCATACAAATGCGGTCTTGTCAATATCGGAATTGAAGGACAGCTGTACATGGGCGGACTGCTCAGCGCGCTGGCGGCGATCTATGTAGAGCTTCCGGCACCGATCCACATTCCCCTCTGTCTGATTGCAGGATTTGCGGGAGGCGCTATCTGGGGAGCAATCGCGGGATGGCTGAAGAACAGGTTCAACGCAAGCGAGATGATTACAACGGTAATGATGAACTACATTGCAACGTATTTCGTAGCGTTCATGGTAAACGGCCCGATCAAGGAGAAAGACGGGACATATCCTCAGAGTGAACGGATTCTTGATTCGGCGAGGTTCCCGACACTGGTTCCAGGGACTCAGCTGACGATCGGGATACTGATAGCGATTATCGCCGTTGTGCTCTACATCATCTACTGGAAAAAGACAGCCGGTGGTTTCGAGATGTCAGTCGTAGGTTCTTCAGAGAGGGTTGCAGCCTATGCGGGAATTCCGGTGAAACGTATGATTATAACCTCCATGCTGATATCCGGAGGGCTGGGAGGACTTGCAGGAGCTGCTGAAGTGCTGGGAGTTCAGTTTAAGATCATGGACGGACTTTCCTCCGGGTATGGATTTGACGGAATCGCGGTTTCACTGCTTGGAAATAACAGCGGAATCGGTATCATGCTTTCTTCCCTGCTGTTCGGAGCACTGAGATACGGCGGAAATGCGATTCAGATGTTTACCAGTCTCCCGATCGCAGTAATCTACATCCTTCAGGCACTGGTAATCCTGTTTGTCGTCGTAGATGTTTTCAGAATGGAAAGGAGGAAATAAAAATGGGAAGCGTATTTGGTTTTCTTGAGGTGGTAATCAACTCTTCAACTTCGATCCTTTTTGGAGCCCTTGGTATCCTGATCATGCAGCTGGCGGGCGTTATGAATATCGGAGCGGAAGGCATGATGCTGATCGGTGCATTCTCCGGAGTCGTAGGTTCCTCCATAACCGGCAATGTATGGATGGGCGCGTTGTTTGCCCTGGTGATAACAGGTGTGACAGGACTTGTATATGGCTTCTGTACGATCACCATGAAAGCGAATCAGGTTGTGGTCGGCATCGCGCTGAATATATTCGGAGAGGGAATCACGACAACGCTGTACCGGATGATTTTCGGAATGGATTCTGATTCCACAAAGGTGGATTCCTTTCATACGGTAGGACCTTTTAATATTCCGGTATACATAGGAATTCTTATGGTGATTCTGCTGACCGTGTTCCTGTATAAAACAAAATGCGGGCTTCAGATCAGAGGCGCCGGTGAGTATCCGAAGGCCATTGATTCCGTGGGAATGAATGTAAACAGAATCCGTTATCTGAGCGTTGTGGCAGGCTCCATGATCATCGGCCTGGGAGGTGCTTATCTCTCTCTTGGGGATCTGTCATTCTTCACGGAAAACATGGTTTCCGGCCGTGGGTACATCGCGCTGGCGGCAGTGATTTTCGGAAGGTATACAGCGGTGGGAACCTGGCTGGCTGTTCTGGTGTTCGGCGCAGGAGAGGCTATGGTTTATCGTTTTCAGGCAGCGAGCATTGGTGTTCCGACGCAGATGATCCTGATGATCCCGTATCTTCTTACAGTGATTGCGGTAGCCGCGTTCGGACATAAGGGGAACGGCCCCGCGGCTCTTGGAATCCCGTGGTCAAAAGAAGAAAAACAGTAGACAGCGGAAAAAACACTGCGACGGCAGTTTTACATAGATTGTGACTACGTAAACAGGTATGAAAAGGAGATAAGGCTATGAAGAAAAAGACATTGATCGCGTTAATTATGACACTGGCACTGGCAGGAAGCTGTATCGGATGCGGCTCAGGCGGAAGCAGCTCCGCAAGTGATTCCGGAGATTCCGGATCGTCCTCCGCATCTGCCTCCGATATTAAGGTGGCGCTGGTTCTTCCGGGAAGCGCAAATGATAAAGGATGGAATCAGGAGGCCTATGACGGTCTGCAGGAGATCAAGGAAAACGGATATGAGACCGCCTATTCGGAAAATGTGGAGGCGTCTGATTATGAGACTATCTTCCGCGGCTATGCGGATCAGGGATATAACGTTGTATTCGGACACGGTACTGAATTTGAAGATGCGGCGGAGAGCGTTGCGCCGGATTATCCGGATACCATGTTCTGCATCACCAGCTCGGATATCTCTCAGGAGCCAAATGTATGCTCCCTGCAGAACCTGAACAACGAGCAGGGATTTATCGCCGGAGTGGTTGCGGCACTTGCCACGAAGAGCGGAACGGTAGCTGCCATCGGCGGCATGGAGATTCCTTCGATTCAGAGCTACATCATGGGATTTGAGCAGGGTGTGGATTATGTTGACAACGGAACGACAGCTCTTACGGCGTATACCGGAGATTTCAGTGATGCGACCAAGGTGATGGAGCAGGCAAAGGCATTTATCGATCAGGGCGCGGATATTATTTCACAGGACGCGGATGAAGCCGGACTGGGACTTTTTGAGGCAGTGAAAGATGCTCCGGAAGGTGTTTACGCAATCGGATCGGTAACTGATCAGTATGAGGAATGTCCGGGCAGAGTGCTCACAAGCGCGACAAACAATATCGGCGAAGCGATGGCTGTAGCGGTTGACCAGTACGCGTCAGGAGATCTGACGGCACAGTGCTACAAATACGGCATTGCGGAAGGCGTCATCGGGCTGGCGGATTATCATGACTGTTCCGATGTGCTGACAGATGAGCAGAAAGACTTTATCAATGAAACAATGGACAAGATCGCATCCGGAGAGATTACGGTGGAGAGCGCACAGCAGTAACAGATACGGCGGATGAACAAGCAAGAAGAACGCACAGCGGCGGGAGGAGAGGATTCTATGGCGGATATGCTGGAATTAAGGAATATATCGAAGTTATACGGCAGAAATTATGCGAATAAAAATATCAGTCTGACCGTAAAGTCAGGGGAAGTGCACTGCCTGCTCGGCGAGAACGGAGCGGGAAAAAGCACGCTGATGAATGTACTGTACGGGCTGACGAAACCGGACAGCGGCGAAATATTCATTGACGGAAGTGAGGTGTCAATCCTCTCGCCGAGAGATGCGATCCGATACGGGATCGGCATGGTGCATCAGCATTTTATGCTGATCCCGGCCATGACAGTGGTGGACAATATTATCCTTTCAATGGATGAGAGCAGCGGACTGATTCTCAATCAGAAAAAGATCGCGAAGCGGATCAGGGAGATCGCGGGGAAATACGGATTTGAGGTAGACCCGTTCATGAAAGTTTCCGATCTGTCTGTCGGACAGCAGCAGAGAGTCGAGATTATAAAGGCAATCTATCACGACTGCCGGCTGCTGATTCTGGATGAACCTACAGCGGTTCTGACACCCCGGGAAACGGAGGAACTGTACGCGATCATAGAGAGATTCCGGAAGGAAAACAAGTCCGTTATCTTTATCTCCCACAAGCTTCATGAAGTCATGCATGTCAGTGATGTAATCAGTGTTCTGAGAAATGGGGAATGCATCGCCACGCTGAACAAGGAGGAAACGGATGAGGCGAGTCTGGCGGCCTGCATGGTAGGAAAGGAAGTCAGCTTTACCGTAGAAAAAGAGAAGGCCCATCCCGGGGAAGCGGTTCTGGAAGTCAGCGGACTGAGCACAAAAGGGAAAAAGGGCAATCTGGCAGTGGACGATCTGTCGCTTACCGTGCATTCCGGAGAGATTTACGGAGTGGCAGGCGTGGACGGCAACGGACAGGCGGAACTCATTGAGACCATTACAGGTCTTGTGAAAAGTGAGAGCGGCAAAGTGCGGATCCTCGGACATGATATGACCAACCGGACGCCCGGAGAGATACTGGATCAGGGGATTTCCCATATTCCCGCGGACCGGCAGAGCACGGGGATTCTGATGCATGAGAGTCTGGAAAAGAACCTTACCCTGTATGATTACCGCAATCCGGAATACAGAAAAGGAATCTTCATGGACTGGAAAAAGGCAAAGAAGCAGGCGGAGGATATGGTGGAAAAATACGGGGTAAAAACGCCCGGGCTGTCACTGAATATCGAATATCTCTCAGGCGGCAATCAGCAGAAGGCCGTTGTGGCAAGGGAACTGGAGAAAAAGCCGGAGCTTCTGATCGCGGCGCATCCCACACGAGGTGTTGATATCGGGGCCATCGAGTTTATCCATGGTGAAATCGTAAAGGCGAGGGATCAGGGCTGCGCGGTTCTTCTTATCTCAACAGAGCTGGATGAGATCATGGCGCTCAGCGACCGGATCGGCGTGATTTATGACGGACGGATTATCGGTGAGATGGACCGGGAAGAAGCCACGGTGGAAAAAATCGGCATGCTCATGGCAGGCATGGAAGAAAATGAGAGAAAGGCAGTTTAAGAGATATGGAAAGAGTGGATTTGTTATTGACTGACGCGATTATCGTGACAGTGGATCAGGACAGAAGAATTCTCTATGACGGAGCAATGGCTGTCAGAGACGGCCGGATTGTTGAAGTCGGGGAGAGCAGAGAACTGGAAAGAAAGTATGAAGCGAAACACCGGCAGGACTGTTCGGGAAAGATCCTTTTCCCGGGATTTATAAATACACATAATCATCTGTTCCAGACGCTCTTAAAGGGACTTGGCGATGACATGATTCTGAAAGACTGGCTGGCGACGATGACATTTCCGGCAGCAGGCCATCTCACGCCGGAAGACTGTTATGACGCGGCCATGCTTGGAATTATAGAAGGAATTCACAGCGGCATGACAACGGAGACAGATTATATGTATCCGCATCCGCAGGAGGAATTAAGCGACGGAATTCTGAAGGCGTACAGTGATCTCGGAATTCGTGGAATCTTCGGGAGAGGATGCATGAATACGGGGACGGATTTCGGTGTGGTTCCGGAGATTATGCAGACCCGGGATGAAGTGGAGAAAGACCTGGTGCGGCTCTACGATAAATACCACAATTCCGAGGATGGCAGAATCCGGATCTGGACCGCGCCGGCCGCTCTGTGGTCCAACACGCAGGATATGCTGGAGATGCTCTATGAGATCGCGACCTCCTATCACGCGGGAATGACGGTTCATGTGTCGGAGACGCCATTTGACAGGATGGCAACGGAGACGCTTCACGGATGCGCGGGAGTGGACTGTCTGGAAAAGATCCATGCCGCCGCGGAAAACGTGCTGATGGTTCACTGTGTTTATCTCACGGAGAGTGACATGGATAAAGCCGCCCATTATGATATTAAGGTTTCACATAATCCGGTCAGCAACATGTACCTCGCGTCGGGAGTGGCTCCGGTTCCGGAGATGCTGAAGCGGAATATTACGGTCGGCCTGGGTGTGGATGGAGCGGCCAGCAATAACGGGCAGGATATGATTGAACTCATGAAGACAACCTCTCTTCTCCAGAAAGTGTCCTCTCTGAATCCGACGGTCATCACGGCGGAGAAAGTTCTGGAGATGGCCACCATTGACGGGGCGCGAGCCCTCGGGATGGAGGACGAAATCGGATCTCTGGAGGCGGGGAAGAAGGCTGACTTTGTCGTGTTTAATCCCTATCTGTCCGCAAAGGCGGTACCGGTTCACAATCCGGTATCAACGCTGGTTTATTCTTCGGAGATGGGGAATATTGAAAGCGTTGCGGTTGACGGACAGTACATTATGAAGGAAGGAAAACTGACCATGGTGCCCAATGAGGATATGATCCTGGCGAAAGCCCAGAGAACTGCAGAGCGTCTCTGCGAGAGAGGCGGGATCACCAACCGGAGGGAAGGACATGCATGGAACAGGCAGGTGACAGAATGCCGGACAGAAAGATAATACCGGACGGAAAATTTCAGACTGTGGGGAAATCCGTTCCCAGAGTGGATGCCTTTGAGAAAGTGACGGGGCGTGCGAAATACGCGGACGATCTGTCCATGCCGCACATGCTCCACGCGGTTTGTGTACACAGCAAAGTGCCTTATGCCAGCGTGAAAGTGAATGCGGAAAAAGCACGTTCCATGCCCGGGGTGGTACTGGTTCTGACCGAGAAAGATTTTCCCAAACCCCAGAGTATGCTGGACTTCTGGTACTGCACGGACCATCCGAAGTTCTGCGGGGATGTGGTGGCAGTGGTGGCGGCGGAGACCAGAACCCAGGCGGAAAATGCGGCTGCTGAAGTGAAGGTGCTCAGTGAAAAGCTTTCCGGTGTCTATACGGTACAGGAGGCGCTTGCCCCGGACAGCCCGGTGATACGGGACAAGGGCGTGGGTCTTTACAACGGCATGCCGGATCCGTCCGGAAAGGGAAATGTTTTCCTGGAATCCTATCATCCGCTCCGGAAAGGAAATGTGGCGGATGGATTTGCCCGTTCGGATGTGATTCTGGAACGGACATATGCGACCGGATTCGTGGAGCATGCTTATATCGAACCGGAATCAGTGCTGACCTACTACGATGATGTGAATCAGCTTCTGACCATCCGTTCCTGTTCGCAGCAGGGGCATATGCCCCGGGAATTCGTGGCGGACGCGCTTCGGCTGCCCATGAACCGGATACGGGCGGTACAGTGTACGGTAGGTGGATCTTTTGGAGGAAAATTTGAGATGACCGGACTGATGTGCGCGAGGGCCGCGCTGGTCACACAGAAGACGGGACGCCCCTGCAAGATCACTTATACCAGGGAGGACTCGATCCTTGAGAGTGCCAAACGCCATCCCTTTTACACAACCATACGGATCGGCGCCGACCAGAACGGAAAGATTCTGGCATATCAGGCAAGACAGCTGGAAAACTGCGGCGCCTATAACAATCAGGCTCCGTGGATGAATATCCGGGCCATGGTTCATTCCGCCGGTCCCTATGAGATTGAGAATGTATGGACGGACACCTTCGGAGTCTTTACCAATACCCTTTCCCCCTGCGCTTTTCGGGGTTACAGCTCGCCTCAGGTGATATTCGGAAACGAGATGATTATGGATGAACTGGCAGGTGAGCTTGGAATCAGCGTTCTTGATCTGAAGAGGAAGAATCTGCTGCGGAAGGGCAGCAGAACAGCTACAGGCCAGGAACTGATTCATGAGACAATCCTGGCGGATATGATGGAATCCGTTGCCGCGGAGACAGACTATGAGCGCAAGGAACGGGAATACAGAAACCAGACGGGACGCTGGAGAAAGGGCATCAGCCTTGTGACCAGTTACCGGGGCTCGGCTCTGGGAGGCGAGGGCGTGGATTCATCCGGTGCCATGTTTACCGCACTGCCGGACGGAAGCTTTATCCTGAATGCGGCTCTTATGGAAGTGGGGCAGGGACTCCGCACCGTATATGCCCAGATCGTATCGGAGGCATCGGGGATTGCTCTGGATGACATTATGGTAGAAGCGGTGGACACCCATCATATTCCGGACAGCGGGCTTACGGTAGCGTCCAGGGGGACGGCACAGGGCGGACAGTCCGTGAAGATGGCGGGCGAGAAGATGAAGGAAATGCTGCTGGAATCGGCGGCAGAGCTCCTTCACGCAAAACCGGAAGAGCTGATTCTGGAGAACAGCATCTGCTGTGTGGCGAAAGAACCGGAGCGCAGGATCACCATGGCGGAGATCTGCACTTACCGCAAATACGCAGGACTGCCGCTGGCAACTTATCAGTGGTATATTCCCCGCCCGCTTGTCAATGATGAGAAGACCGGACAGGGAGAGGCATTTACGACCTACGCCTACGGTGTGACCGTGGCGGAAGTCCTTGTAAACACCGGCACAGGCGAGGTGAAAATCGAGCGGGTCACGGCGGCTCATGACGTTGGAAAGGCAATCAATCCCGGATTGATCAAAGGACAGATCTACGGCGGAATTATGATGGGCATCGGCTTCGGGCTCTGGGAAGAAGTAAGAGTGCCGGGCGGAAAGACGGAGGATACCAACCTGGACGCCTATCACATCGCGACAGCCAGGGATGTGCCGGATATCCGGATCCGTATCTTCGAGAGCAGGGACCCGGAGGGGACTTACGGAGCGAAATGCATCGCCGAGGCGGCCACGGAGATGACCGGTACGGCGGTTGCGCTGGCAGTGCAGCACGCCATTGGGAAAACGGTCCGCCGGCTTCCGCTGACCATGGAACGGATCGTTTGCGCCCTGGATGGCGATGCGGAAGAGAACATAGCCGGAGGACTTCCTCCTCTCCCGGATGTGAGGTGAAAAATGATGAAAGAAATCGAGTTTACATTAAACGGAACCAGGACAAGAACAGAGACTCAGCCGGGAGAGCGGCTGCTTGATCTTCTCAGGGAACGTCTGGGACTGACCGGAACAAAAGAAGGCTGCGGGATCGGCAGCTGCGGCGCCTGTACCGTGATCCTGGACGGGAAGGCTGTGAACGCCTGCCTGGTCCCGGCACAGGCCGTAGATGGCAGAGAGCTTGTGACCATTGAGGGAATCATGCAGAATGAAAGTCTTCACCCCATACAGGACGCGCTGATCCGGCATCACGCGATTCAGTGCGGATTCTGCACACCGGGACTTGTCATGAGCGCGAAAGCTCTGCTGGATGAGAATCCGGATCCGTCCCGCGGCGAGATTCAGCGGGCCATAGCGGGAAATCTGTGCAGATGCACCGGGTACGAGCAGGTGATTGAAGCGATTCAGGACGCGGCGAAGGGAGGAAAAACACAGTGCTGATCAGGGATTATATCAGAGCTTCCTCGCTGGAAGAGGCATCAGAACGGTATGCCGCGGGAGGATACATTCTCTTTGCGGGAGGCACGGATCTGATGGTGAAAGCCAGAGGGAAAAAATGGTATCAGGACAAAACATTTCTTGATATCAGCGGTCTGCAGGAGTTAAAAGAAATCCGCGAAGAGGAAAACTTCCTCTGTGTAGGCGCTGCGGTTACCCTGACAGAACTGGAGGAAAACCGGGAAGTAAGGGAGAGGCTTCCCCTTCTGTATGAAGCGGTTCGAAGCGTGGGGAGCACACAGATCCGCAACCGCGCCACACTGGCGGGAAATCTGGCAAATGCCTGTCCCGCTTCAGACTGCATTCCGGCGCTGGTGACGCTGGGAGCGCAGGTGGAAGTGTATGGCGGCAAGGGAAAACGGGTGATTCCGGCAGAGCAGATTTTCCGGGAATGCAGGGCCTGTTTACGGCACAGCGGAATGCATGTGAGAACCTGCTATTATAGCGATCCCACGGAAAAAAAGCTGATCCTTGAGCCGGGAGAGATGATCTGCGGAATCCGGATTCCGTTTCCGAAACCGGGAACAGGACACTGGTTCTACAAACTGACGCAGAACCGGACCATCGGGATGGCGGTGATGAATCTGTCCATGACCGTGGAACCCGATGAGAGAGGAAAAGCCCGGCGGATCCGGCTGAGCGCGGGAGGAATCTTTCCCCGTCCCGTCTGTCTGGAAACCGTGCGTGGAAAAAACGCAGGGAAATCTCTTCGGGAGGCATGCCTGGAACAGGCGGTGAACGCGATCGAACAGGAAAAGGATCTGCTGGCGGATTATCCGTATAAGAGACGGGTATTTCCGGAACTGATAGAGGAAGGTCTGGAAGCGCTGCTTCCGGACGGAGAGGAGGACTCATGATAACAATCAAAGCAGGATGGGTGATCTGTTCCTGGGATCAGGTGATCCGGGACGGCGTAATCCTGATTGAGGACGGGAAGATCATCGACATACTGACGCAAAAGGAATATGAAGATCCGAAGTGGAAGATGAGTCCCAGCGGACGAAAATCAGAGGAAGGAGAGATCCTGGAGAAGGGGGACAGCATTGTTTTTCCTGGATTCGTGAATGCCCATATGCATCAGTACGGCGTCCTCTCTC
Organism: uncultured Mediterraneibacter sp.; assembly: GCA_944375755.1. Taxonomy (GTDB): domain Bacteria; phylum Bacillota; class Clostridia; order Lachnospirales; family Lachnospiraceae; genus Mediterraneibacter. The sequence continues at coordinate 10,827 of CALWBC010000156.1, forward strand.
ACGGAATCCCCCAGTCGGGAAAGGTTACGGATTTCCGCTCTTTTCTGACGGATTACTGGTGGCCGGCCGTGGAGAACAGGGTGGGCAGAAAGGAGACTCTCATCACGGCCAGAGCTACGATGGCTGAGATGATCCGCTCCGGCATCACTGCTTTCTGTGATACTCTGGAGGCTCCGTGCACGGAAGAGGATACCCTTCTCCGTCAGGGAGAATTGATTGAAAAGACCGGAATGAGGGCGGTTGTCTCTCTGGAGAGTTCCCAGAGGATCAGCGATGAGAACGGCTGGCGGTGTCTGGAGATGAACCGGCGCGCGGCGGAGTTTTTCAAAAAGAGGAAAGGCCCGGTGCGGGGAGCGATCTGTACCCACACTACATTTACCTGCTCGGAGAATTTTATACGGAGAGCCGCGGAGATGGCGGCGGAAACCGGGTGTCTTCTGCAGTATCATCTGTCGGAAAGCCGGTACGAACCGGATCTCTTAAAGAGGCAGACAGGGGATGTTCCGGTCCGGCTCTATGAAAGGGCGGGAGCGCTCGGAAGTCATGTGATTGCCAGTCAGTGTGTGAAGGTGACGCGGGAAGAGATGGAACTGCTGAAGGAGACGGGAACGAAAACCGTGCACATGCCCGTCAGCAACTGCGAGGTAGGCGGAGGGATCGCTCCGGTTCCGGACATGCTGGAGATGGGAATCCATACGGCTCTTGGCACGGACGGGTATGTCAATGACTTTTTCACGGTTATGAAGGAGGCCTTTCTGATTCACAAGGCGGCGAGGGAATCCACGGATCCCATGCCTGCCAGGCTTGTTTTCCGGATGGCTACCGAGTATGGGGCGGAAGCTGTGGGACTGGAACATGCCGGGAGAATCGAAAACGGAGCGGATGCGGATCTGATCATCTATGAAAACGCCCATCCGACTCCGGTGAACGAAGAAAACATTTACGATCAGATCGTGGTATACGGTTCCTCCGCTCATGTGACGGATGTTATGGCAGCAGGACGATGGCTGATGAGAGACAGGCAGCTGGTCACCCTGGATGAGGAAGCGTGCATGGATGAAATGAGAAAATGCGCCGAGGCATTCTGGCAGGGCGCAGGCGTGAAAGGAGGAGCCAGATGAAGACAGAACTATTCGGACGACAGATGCAGTCCCCTGTGATTATCGGATCCGGTCCTATGAGCTACGGCGCGAGAGGAATGATCCGGCTTGCGGAAGGCGGCGCGGGAGCGGTCGTGACCAAGACCATAACCGGACATGCGGCCGTCAACCCGAATGCCCATATGGTGAAATACGCGCCCGGCACACTGCTTAACTGTGAAAAGTGGTCGGATTATCCCATGGCGCGGTGGCTGGAAAAGGAGATCCCCGAGGCGGTATCCGCAGGGGTGAACTGTATCGCCAGCGTGGGGCATACGGTCCGGGACTCGTCCCAGTGTGTGGAACAGCTTGAGGCGGAGGGATGCATGGCGATTGAGCTGGTGTCCTACCGGCAGGAAACTTTGCTTCCTATGCTGGAAGACACAAAGAGACGGGTGAAGATTCCGGTGATTGTAAAGCTCTCGCCCAATACCACGGACTTTCCCGCTCTGGCCAAACAGTGCGAGGACGCGGGAGCAGACGCGTTTACGGCGTTTGATTCCATCGGGCCGGCCATGCGGATCGATATCGAAACCGGCCATCCGGTTCTCGGTCAGGGAGACGGATGCGGCTGGCTTACCGGAGAGATGATCCGCCCCTTTATTATAGAAAAGGTGTGTGAACTGAGGAAACATACGTCCCTTCCCATTATCGGACTTGGCGGGATCGGGAAATGGCAGGACGCGGTGGAAATGGCAATGGCGGGAGCGGATTACATCGGAATCTGCAGCGCGGTGATCCTTCAGGGACCCGAGGTGATCCGGAAGCTGGACGGGAAGATAGACGAATATCTTAGGGATCACGGGTACAGTTCCCTGCGCGACATTACGGGGATGGTTCACCGGTTCCTTACCGCGGATGACAGAAGCGGCAGTTACAGGATCAAGATGGATCCGAAGCTGTGTACACACTGTGGAAAATGTGTCCGGATCTGCCCGTATGAAGCAAGGTCATTCGATGAAAGAGGCGGGATGCACACGGATATGAGCCGGTGCAGAAAATGCGGCCTGTGCGTATCCGCATGCAGGGCGCTGTATGTGGAAGAAGCAGACTGAGAAATGAGAGGTGTCAGAGATGTTAAGAAAAGACCAGGAGAATAAAGTAATTGAACTGTGCCGGGAAATGATCCGGGCAAAGAGCTATTCCGGACAGGAACAGGATGCGGGAAAGGTGCTGGAAAATTTCTTCCGCGCAAACGGATATGATGAGGTGATCCGGGACCGGTATGGAAATGTGATCGGACATATCAAGGGGAAACAGCCGGGACCTAAGATCCTGTTTGACGGGCATATGGATACGGTCCCTGTTACGGATGAGAGTGAATGGCCGTTCCCTCCGTTTGAGGCGGTGATCTCAGAGGGCAGGATCTACGGCAGGGGAACCAGCGATATGAAAGGCGCCCTCAGCGCGATGGCCTGTGCCGCCGCGTTCTACCGGGAGCAGACAGGAGGAGATTTCCCCGGAGATATCTATGTGGCGGGTGTTGTCCATGAAGAGTGCTTTGAAGGAGTCGCGGCCAGAAGCATCAGCGAAATTGTCAAACCGGATTACGTGGTGATCGGAGAAGCGTCCGGACTGAATCTGAAGATTGGTCAGAGGGGCAGAGCGGAGATTGTCGTGGAGACTTTCGGACGGGCTGCCCACTCGGCGAACCCGGAGAAGGGGATCAACGCGGTTTACAAGATGGCCGAAGTGATTCAGGCGATCCGGAAACTGGTTCCGCCGGAGCATCCGGTACTCGGAAAGGGAATTCTGGAACTTACCGACATCAAATCCTCCCCGTATCCGGGAGCATCGGTAGTGCCGGAATACTGCCGGGCGACTTATGACAGGAGACTGCTGACCGGTGAGACAAAAGAAGAAGTGCTTAGACCTCTTGAAGAACTGTGCGCAAAGCTGGAAGCGGAAGATCCGGAGCTGAAAGTAAAGGTTTCCTTCGCCAGAGGAAAGGAGATCTGTTATACGGGAAATGAGATCGAGGGTGAGCGGTTCTTCCCGGGCTGGCTGTTCGACCGTGAGGAACCGTATATTCAGAATGTTTATCACGCTCTGACGGCAAACGGATATACACCGGAGATCACGCAGTATAACTTCTGCACCAACGGAAGCCATTATGCCGGGGAGGCGGGGATCCGCACCATCGGACTGGGACCGTCCAGAGAGAATCTGGCCCACACCGTCGGGGAATATATTGAAGTGGATCAGCTGCTGAAAGTATCTGACTGCTACATGCTTGTTATGGACGCGCTGCTGAAGTAGAAGGAAAGAAGGTGTCAGTGTGATTGGAGAAGGAAAACCCATTGAGGACGCTGCCTGGAAAGTGACCGGGAGGAAACAGTATGTTGCGGATATGAAAGTTCCGCAGATGGCGTACGGGAAGATTCTGTACAGCACCATTCCCCATGGCAGCATTATCCGGATCGACACCTCGAAAGCGGAGGCGCTGCCCGGGGTTCTGGCAGTGGCGGATTACCGGAACAGTCCCATGACGCCCTACAACAGCGCCAAGCGGTTTATCGGGCAGCAGGTGATCAGCAACGAGACGATCTTCGCGCAGAGGTGCCGGTTCGTGGGAGACCGGGTGGCGGCCGTGGCAGCCGAGAGTGAGGAGATCGCGGCGAAGGCCATCCGGCTGATCGAAGTGGAATATGAGCCGCTGCCGTTTGTGACGGATATCCCATCCGCAATACAAGAGGATGCGTACCCGGTGCATGAAGGCGGAAATGTCATTACCGGGATGGAGACGCACTGCGGAGATGCAGAGGCGGCATTTGCAAAGTGTGACCATGTGATCGAGGATACCTACACAACACCGCCGATTCACCATGCGGCGATTGAGCCTCACGCGGTTCTGGCGGACTGGGGACCGGACGGAAAACTTACCGTATACAGCGCCAATCAAAACTGTTTCGCGTTTCGTGTGATTCTCTCGGACATCTTCGGACTGCCGATGAACCGGATTCGGGTGTGTGCTCCCGCCATCGGGGGCGCTTTCGGAGGCAAGCTGGAGATGACCATAGAACCGGTGGCCGCGGTGCTCAGCAAAATGGCCGGACGTCCGGTGAAAATAGTCCTGTCCCGGAGAGAAACCATGATGGCAACCCGGGTACGGCACGGATCTCTCAGCCACGTGAAAACCGGATTCGACGATGACGGGAGAATCCGCGCCATGGAATTTAAGATATACACCAATACAGGAGGCTATGCTTCCAGCGCGCTCAACGTGGCGGGAGCGCTGATGCATAAGGTGTTCCTGGCCTATCGGATTCCAGACATGAAGATCACATCAATTCCGGTGTATACGAATACGGAGACCGCAGGAGCCATGAGAGGATACGGCTCCCCGCAGATTTATTTCGGGATGCAGAGACAGATCAATGAGATGGCGGGGATTCTGGGAAAGGATCCGGCGGAGATTCAGAGAATCAACATGGTCCGGCCGGACAGCAGGAATCCGGCTTCCGGAGAGCCGATCGGGAATCCGAGGCCTCTGGACTGTCTGGAGAAAGCGCTCCGCCTGTCAGATTATGAGAAAGCGCTCGTCAGACAGAGAAAGAGCAAAGAAGCGGGAGGACCTCTCCGCGTCGGCGTGGGGATCGCGCTGGGGGTACACGGGAACAACTGTTTCGGCGTCCACCGGGACAATACAAGTCCCATGATCAAGATGAATGAGGACGGCACCTGCCTGCTCTACACCGGCTCCCATGATATGGGAACAGACACGGTGGGAATGCAGAAACAGATCATCGCCGAGATCCTGGGGATCACAGTGGACCGGATCGCGGCGGTTACGGCGGATACCGACAGCTGCCTGTGGCATATCGGAGATTACTCCAGCAGAGGAGTGTTCGTCGTCGGGGAAGCGGCGGTAAAGGCAGCCGAAAAGATGAAAACTCTGCTCCTTGAGGAAGCGGGGAAATATTTCGGTGTGGAGCCGGAAGAGATCTGTCTGAGAGACAACCGGGCATGGGTGAAGACAGATCCGGAAAAAAGCGCGGATCTCAAAGAGATTATGATTTACTGCCAGAGCGTGAGCAACCGGGAACTCTGTGTACATGAGACTTATGAAGCTATACGGGGGGCTGCCTCATACGGCGTACATATTGCGGAGGCTGAAGTCGATATCCGTACCGGAAAGGTACGGATCCGGAAATACACCGCGGTCCATGATGTGGGCAACATCCTGAATCCCATGATGATAGAAGGCCAGCTCCAGGGTGCGGTTCAGATGGGGATCGGATATGCCCTTTCCGAAGGAATGCACTGGGATTCGAAAGGACAGCCGGGCCCCCTTACATTAAAAAAATGCGGAGTCCTGCGCGCGGACCAGATGCCGGATCAGCTGATCACGGATTTCGTGACAGGGAAAGGCGGGGAGCCGGGAGGACCCTTTGGAGCAAAGGCGCTGGGCGAATGCCCGGTGGTGCCGGCGGCGCCTGCCGTAGTGAATGCCATATGCAACGCGCTGGATATCGAACTGAGGGATCTTCCGGCGAGTCCGGAACGGATCCTGCATGCATTGAAAGGAGGAGACAAGAATGATTAAAATACTTGGAATCTGCGGAAGTCCCCGCAGAAGATCGGCCTACACGGCACTTGAGGAAGCGTTAAAAGGAGCAAAGAATTCCGGAGAGCAGGTAGAGACGGAACTGGTGGAGCTTCGGGCCAGAAAGATCAATCTGTGTATCCACTGCAATCAATGCTTGAAAAAGCAGTCCGACAGGTGTACGGTATTTCAGGATGACATGACGGAACTCTACGACAAGTTCTATGAAGCGGATGGAATCATCATAGCTTCACCGGTCTATGAGATGAATGTCACCGCCCAGACCGCTGTATTTATGGACCGGTTCCGTTCGGCATGGCTGAAGGGGATTCAGGAACCGGAGTTCTTTACGAGAAAAGTGGGAGCCGGCATTACCGTGGGCGGCACCAGAAATGGCGGACAGGAGATGACCATGAACGCCATCAACAATTTTTTTCTCACACAGGGAATGACACTGTGCAGCGGCGGAAACGGAATGTATACCGGAGCCATGCTCTGGAATCCCGGGGATGGAACAACCCGGATGGATGACCCGGAGGGAATGGAAAATGCCGGGATCCTCGGAAAAAAAGTTGCCATAATGGCCAGAATTATGAAGGAAGCAAATTTATGGAATCTGTAGTATTAAATATTAATGGAAGGGATCGTAAGATCCAGGTTGAAAAAAACTGGACCCTGCTTTATGTATTGCGGGAGGTGCTTGATCTGACCGGCACGAAATGCGGATGCGGAACGAACGACTGCGGAGCCTGCCGCGTGATTATTGACGGGGAGGCGCGCAACAGCTGCTGCGTGCAGGCACGCCGTCTGGAAGGCTGTAAGATCGAGACCATCGAAGGAATTGCAAAAGGAGGGAAACTCCACCCCATCCAGCAGGCGTTCATAGATGCGGGGGCGGTTCAGTGCGGGTTCTGCACGCCCGGAATGATCATGTCCGCCAAGGCGCTTCTGGATGCCTGCCCGGATCCTACGGAAGAACAGATCAGGGAAGCGCTGTCCCACAATCTGTGCAGGTGTACCGGTTATGTAAAGATCGTGGAGGCGGTTCAGCTGGCGGCGGAACGGATGAGGGAAGAACAGGAAGGAGGCAGTGCGTCTTGAGAGAAGAAAGCAGCAGAGTGCTCGGATCTCCGGTTCCGGTAACCGACGCGCAGATGAAGGTCACCGGGCAGATGAAATATGTGGATGATATGAAACTGCCGGGAATGCTTTATGGAAAGATCCTGTTCAGCCCGGTGGCACATGCCAGAATCCGTTCCATTGATACGGAAGAAGCGGAAAAAGTGGAGGGAGTTCATGCCGTGCTTTGCTACCGGGACGCTCCGGAAACCCGGTATAACGGAAACGGTGAGGACTCGGATATCCTGCCAAGCGAGCGGGTGCTGGACGACGTGGTCCGCTACGTGGGTGACAAGGTGGCGGCTGTCGCGGCAGAGACCCCGGAAGCAGCGGAGCGGGCGGTGAAACTGATCCGTGTGGAATATGAAGAACTTCCCTTCTATCTGGACCCGGAGGAAGCGGCAGCTCCCGGCGCGTACCCCATCCATGAGCACGGGAATATTATGGAAGAAGTGGATCTCGGAGCCGGAGACATGGAAGAAGGATTCCGGGAGGCGGACCGGATTTTCACGAGGGACTATGAAGTCCCGGCGGTCAGCCATTCCGCCATGGAACCTCACGTGTCCATCTCCCAGTATACGGCGGATGGTAAACTGACTGTCTATACGCCGTCACAGGATGTGTTCGGACAGCGGAAGAACCTGGCAAAAATCTTCGGACTGCCCATGAACCGGGTGCGGGTTATCAGTCCCGTCATGGGAGGCGGATTCGGAGGAAAGATCGATCTGGTAACGGAACCGGTGGGGGCGCTTTTGTCCATGAAGACAGGAAGACCGGTGAAGATCGTGTATCGGAGAAAAGAGGATATCTGCTCCGGAACTACCCGGCATGCCGAGAAAATCAGGGTATCCATGGGCGTGAAGGAGGACGGCACGCTGACCGCCTGTGATTATCATGTGTATCTCAGCGCGGGCGCTCAGTCAGGAGCCACCATGAGTGTGGCATGGGCGGCCGGCGGAAAGTTTTTCAAGATGCTTTCCGTTCCCAATCTGCACTATCATGCGGTCCCGGCGTACACAAACCGGGCGGTGGCGGGAGCCATGCGGGGGTTCGGCTCTCCCCAGCTGTTCTATGCGCTGAACAGTATGCTCAATGAGATGGCGCGTACCATGGGAATGGATCTGTGTGATCTGGAGGAGAAGAATATCTTCCGGCCCAACATGTGCGACAGACGGGGAGAACCTCTTGGAAATGTGAGGATCATCGACTGCATCGAGCGGGGAAAGGAACTGTTCGGATGGAAGGAAGCGCTGAAGGAGCAGACACTGTCCGCGGAAGAAAACGGCAGATACCGCATCGGAGTGGGGATGGCGGCAGCGCCCCATGGCAGCAGTCTGTATGGAATCATGCCCGATACCTGCGGCGTCATGCTGAAGATGAATGAGGATGGCTCCATCACCATGTTTACCGGTGTAAGTGATATGGGAAACGGTTCCAATACAACCCAGATGATGCTTGCCTCAGAGACAACGGGGATCACCATGGACCGGATCGCCTGTGTAAAAACAGATACGGAGACTACGCTGTTCGACGTGGGAGCCTACGCAAGCCGCGGAACATATGTGGGCGGAGGCGCGGCGCTGAAGACGGCGAAGAAAATGCGGAAGAAAATTCTGAAAGAGGCGTCGGAGCTTCTGGGAATCGATAAAAAGCAGATCGAGCTGGAGGATAACCGGGCATACGACAGAGATAACAGGGATCACGCGGTCACGATGAGGCAGATCGCGGAACACGCGCATGAAAAGGAAAGGGATATCTCCGTATCCTCCATGTTCGGTACCAAAGCGGCGCCCATCTCAGGCGGAGCTCATTTTGTCAAACTGCGTGTAGATACGCAGACCGGAGAGGTGGCTGTACTGGATTATGTGGCAGTGCATGACGTGGGAACGCTGCTCAACCCCATGGGCGCGGAAGGGCAGGTACACGGCGGCATCATGATGGGACTCGGGTATGCGCTCTCCGAAGGAATCGTGCTGGATGAAAAGGGAGCGGTCCGGGGAACCAGACTCAGAGACTGCCATCTGTTCCGGGCGGATCAGATGCCGAAGATCCGGGTGGAATTCCTGGACAGCAGAGAGCCCACCGGTCCCCACGGAGCCAAGAGCATCGGGGAGTGCGCTACCGTGCCGTCCGCGGCGGCGGTCAGCAATGCGGTGGGAAACGCGCTGGGAACATTCTTTTACAGTCTGCCAGTCAGAAAGGAAGATATTCTGTGTCATATCAGGCAATCATAAACGCGAAAATTGTACTGCCGGACCGGATCTGTGAGGGATCTGTTATCTACGACGATCAGGAAGGAAAGATCTGCGGGATCTGTGAGAGCGGCAGCGAAGAAGAAAAAAGACTCCTTCCTGAAAATCGGATTGATGCCCGGGGAGCCTGGGCGGTTCCCGGAGGAATTGATCCCCATGTTCATCTGGGAGGCTTCGGGACGATTCCGATTATGGACGACTTTTATACAGGATCTCTCGGCGCTCTGGCAGGCGGAACGACCACGGTGATTGATTTCTGTGAACCGGTGAAGGGAGAGAGCGCGGCGCACTGCATGGAGCGCCGGTTCCGGGACGCGGAGCAGTCTACTGTGGACTATGCCTTCCATTATGTCCTGACGGAAGAATGGAGAAGGCAGATGGGCGAACTGGATGAGATCCGCTCCGAAGGAATCGGAAGTTTTAAATTATTTACGGTCTACGAGAATACAACGCTGAATATGGATGACATGGAACATATTTTTAAGGAGATCCTGCGGCGTTACCCCGGTGTGCCGGTTCCTTTTCTGATCCACGCGGAAGACCCGGGGATCATCGATGAGCGGAGAAAAGGCGCGGAGCGGCTGCCGGACCGG